>DASRYP010000937.1:0-9453 GCA_035687165.1 Actinoplanes sp.
CCGCCGCCGGAGCCGCCCGGTCCGGCACCCTCCGCCGACGCCTCGACCGCCATCGATCGGCGCCTGGTCCGGCTGATCGACGACCTGGTGGGTGACCTGGCGGACGCCGCGCCGGGCGGGGCGCCCTCGGGCTGCTTCCGGTGCGACGCCGGGCCGGCCTTGGCGCTCGCGAGCGCGGCGGCCGTGACCCGGGACCGCGGCCGGCGGGACCGCGCCGTGGCGGTCTTCGACGAGATGATCCGGTCCTACCAGCGGAAGTCCGGTGCCTTCGGGCCGGACCACGGCTCCTCCGACATCGACACGATGTTCTTCGCCGCGGAACTGGGCATCGCCGCCGTCGTCCTGGACGACGACCTCGACCCCCACCACCGGCAGACGTGGAGCGCGTCCGTCGCCCGAGCCGCGGATTTCCTGGTCGCCAACGGCAACCTGGCCTGGTACACCAACGGCAACATCAACGTCGGCAACGCGCTCGTCATGGCGCTGGCCGCCCGGTTGACCGGCGAGCCCACCTATACCGTCCGTTACGACCAGGCCATCCGGTTCGCCATCGAACCTCCGCTGCAGCGGTGGCCGGGGCTCGGCCTGACCGTGACCCGGGAACCGACCCGGGCGGACGGGTCCGACGGCAAGGGTTTCTTCGCGGAGGCCTCGACCCGGGGCCGGGCCGGGTACGACCCGGAGTACACGATGCTCCAGCTCGACCAGCTCACCCGCATCTTCCTGGTCAACAACGACCCGCGGGTGCTGCGAGCGATGAACCTGCTGGCCAATCAGCTCCTCGACCGCGTCGACACCACGACCTGGCTGCTGGACACCAGCGGCGGCACCCGGGGCCGGCGAGAACGGCAGCCCGTGCCCCTCGACAGCGCCGGTCTGATCGCGCTGGTCGAGCTGGGCGGCCGGGCCGACCTCCGGCACTACATCGGAGATCAGCTCACCGCCATCGAAAGCCACTTCCGGCAGAAGGCCCCCGAGCTCGGCGACCGGATGAAGTACGCGCTCGGGATGACCTGCTCCTCGATCCTGATGAGTCTTCCGACCAACGCGCGGATGCGATAGGGCGACCGGGTCAGGGCCACCGAGCTGGCTGTGCTGCAGCGGCTGCCGGTGGGACTGCCGGAGCCGGTCGTTGCCCGGGGCGCCGGCCAGGATGGACGGTCACCCCGGCGGCACCGGGTTGCGCTCAGACATCGGATCTTTCCGCAAGACTTGAAAGTGGATCATCGGCCGGGCACGCGGGGGAAGAGCCGATTGCGCGGGGTGCGAGAATCGAAGCCCGAGAATTGACCGGGGGATACATCCCATGTTAAGTCTTCGTCGCGGACATGTATCGATGAGATTGCCGCCGCCGGGGCCTGACCAGCTCCGGACTCCCCTGAAGGGTCGTTCCATGAAAGTGCGCCACCCGTTCCGTACGGCCGTCGCCGGCCTCCTCCTCGCCGGCCTGACAGTCATCCCCTCGGCCCCGGCGAGCGCGGCCCCCACCGACGCCGCCTTCAACTCGAACACCGGCGCGCTGAACGTGGACCGGGCCGCCTACCTCGCCAAACACGACATCGTCTACAACCGGCCGAACACCAATCCCCTGCACGGGCTGACCGTCGGCAACGGCCGCACCGGCGCGATGGCCTGGGACCAGAACGGCCTCACCATGCAGGTGTCCGGTGTGGATCTGTCACAGCAGTCCACCTACGCCGCCGGGAACCTGAACCTGCAACTGGACACCGCCGCCACCACCTTCCAGCAACGGCTTTCGCTGTACGACGGCACGCTGACCACCAAGTACGACAACAACCGCACAGTCACCGTGCTGGGCGCCCCGAACTCGGAAGTGCTGGGCCTGCACGTCGATGACTCGCGCGGCGGGACCGGCACCATCGCGCTCGACCTGAGCCTGTGGGACCCGAGCACCGTGCAGAACATCGCCAACGTGCCCGACCTGAACACCTGGCGCACGGTCAGCACCTTCGCCGACACGGCCGGCGCGGGACTCAGCCGGGGCCAGACAGACGCGAACGGCTTCGGCTACACCTTCGCCGCGACCGTCGAGGGCGCCGCGTACTCCACCCAGGTGGTCAACGGAACCCGGGTCCGGCTCACCATCACCCCGTCGTCGAGCTACACGATCTGGTTCACCGCCGCGAGCCGGATCAACGCGCCCGACCGCGACTCGGTGCAGCAGGCCCGGAACCAGCTCGCCACGGTGAAGCAGACCGGCTACGCGAGCACGCTCACCAGCTACAAGGACTGGTGGCACGCGTTCTGGGCCAAGTCGTTCGTGCAGTACAACGTGGGCGGGTCGGACTACCTGGAGAACGTCTACTACCTCGCCACGTACATGATCGCGGCGGGTGGTCAGGGGAACTATCCGCTGCACTTCATCAACGGGGTGTTCCGGGCGACCCAGGACAACTCCAAGTGGAGCAACGGCTACTGGTACTGGAACCAACGGGACGTCTACAACTCGTTCTACGCGTCCAACCACGCCGACCTGATGAAGACCTTCAACAATCTGTACGCCCGCAATCTCGGTGCGCTCAAGACGTACACCCAGACCCGGTACGGCTCCGACTCGCTCTGGGTGCCCGAGACGATGGGCTGGGACGGAAACGCCCGCGGCACGGTCAACAGCGATTACGTCAACGACCTGTACTCGACCGGCACCGAGGCCGCGTACAACATGTACCTCTACTACCGGTACACGAATGACACGACCTACCTGCGCGACGTGGCGTACCCGTTCCTGAAGGAGTCGGTGCGCTTCTATCAGAACCGGTTGTCCCGCGACGGCTCCCAGTACTACATGGCCAGTTCGAACGCGCACGAGACGTACTGGGACGTCCGGAACGCGATCACCGATCTGGCCGCCGTGCGCCTGCTGGTCCCGATCACCACCGAGGTCTCCACCCAGCTCGGCCTCGACTCGGGGCTGCGGGCCGGCTGGCAGGACATGCTGACCAACCTCGCGCCGTACCAGGTCCAGAACGGCGCCTATCTGCCGCACGACCCGCCGATCTCGCAGACCCGCAACAACGAGAACGTGGCGCTCGAACTGGTCTGGCCCTACGACCGGACCGGCATCGGCTACCCCGACACATCGACCGCTGTCACCACCTGGAACGTACGGCCGCATCCGTACGGCAATGTCTGGTCCAACGACCACGTGCACGCCGCCCGGCTCGGTCTCGGCGAACAGGCGTACCAGGGCATGCGGACGATGCTGCAGAAATATCAGAACTACCCCAACGGAATGACCAACAACACCAACGGCGTCTTCGAGTACCTCGGCATCCACCTGGCCGCGATGAACGAGTCGCTGCTGCAGTCGTACAACGACAAGATCCGGGTCTTCCCCGCCGTCCCGGACGACAGCACCTTCGTCGGCAAGTTCACCCTGCAGGCCAAGGACGGCTTCAGCGTCAGCTCCGAGCGGGAGGCGGGCGAGATCAAGTACGTCGGGATCCGCAGCCAGTTCGGCAAGACGGCGCGGGTGGTCAACCCGTGGGGCACCCAGCCGATCCAGGTGCGCCGCACCTCCGACAACGCGATCCTCACCACGGTCTCGACGGCCGAGGTCAGCTTCGCGACGGCCACCGGCACCACCTACGTCGTGGAACGAACGGCCAAACCGCTTTCGGCGTACGCCGCCACGACGCTCACCGGCACCGCCAACCAGGGGCCGAAGTCGCTCAGCGGTACGGCGTCGACCCTCGGCCTCGGCACCGGATCGGGTGGCGGTATCGCGCTGCTCGCCCAGGCCAACAACCAGTACGTGAGCGCACCCGCCGACAGCCCGCTGATCGCGAACGCCACCGCGATCGGCGCCAACGAGCGCTTCGACCTGATCGACCTCGGCGGCGGCAACGTCGCCCTGCGGTCCCGCGCCAACAACCAGTACGTCTGCGCGGAGAACGCCGGAGCCCAGCCGCTGATCGCCAACCGCACCAGCGCCGGCCCGTGGGAGACGTTCGCCCGGGTGAACAACGGCGACGGCACGATCAGCCTGCGGGCGACGGTCAACAACAAATATGTGGTGGCTCAGGGCGGCGGCACCGCCGCTCTGATCGCCAACCGGGACGCCATCGGTCCCTGGGAGAAGTTCACGCTCATCGACGGCTGACCGCCCCCATCGGCAGCCGTTCCATCCCCCAAGAGGAGTTGCGCACCATGCTCCGACGCCTCATCACCGTCCTGTCCGCCCTCGCTCTCCTGTTCATCGCCGTCCCGACGATCCCCGCATCGGCGGCGCCGCTCACCAAGGTGCTGGTCTTCTCGAAGACCGCCGGCTTCCGGCACGACGCCATCCCGGCCGGCATCGCCGCGATCCAGAAGCTGGGCACCGAGAACGGCTTCTCGGTCACCGCGACCGAGGACGCCGCCCAGTTCAACACGGCCAACCTCGCGCAGTACCAGGCCGTCGTCTGGCTCTCCACCACCGGCGACGTGCTCGACGCCGGTCAACAGGCCGCGTTCCAGTCGTACATCGCGGCGGGCGGCGGCTACGTCGGCGTGCACGCGGCCGCCGACACCGAGTACGACTGGCCCTGGTACGGCGGGCTGGTCGGCGCGTACTTCAACGCCCACCCGGCGATTCAGCAGGCCACCGTACGGGTCGAGGACGCCACGAACCCGGCGACCGCGCACCTGCCGGCCGCCTGGGTCCGCACCGACGAGTGGTACAACTACCGCGCCAATCCCCGCGCGAACGTGCGCGTGCTGCTCACCCTCGACGAGGGCACCTACTCGGGCGGCTCGATGGGCGACCACCCGATCACCTGGTGCCAGAGCTACGGCGGCGGCCGGGCCTTCTATACCGGGCTCGGGCACACCCAGGAGTCGTACACCGATCCGAACTTCACCCAGCTGCTGCTGGGCGGCCTGCGGATCGCGGCCGGCGCGGTGACCGCCGACTGCACCCCGCGCACCGACCCGGTGCCGACCGGCACGGCCCTGCGTTCCCGGGCCAACAACAAGTTCGTCAGCATCTCCGGCGGAAACCTGATCGCGAGCGCGGCCACCGCGGGCACCACCGCCGAGCGGTTCGACGTCGTCACGCTCTCCGGCGGCAACGTGGCGCTTCGCTCGAAGGCCAACGGCCAGTACGTCTGCGCCGAGAACTCCGGCAACAGCCCCCTGGTGGCGAACCGGGCCACGGCCGGCGCCTGGGAGACGTTCACGTTGATCAACAACTCGGACGGCACGGTCAGCCTGCGGGCGACGGTCAACAACAAGTACGTGGTGGCCGAGAACGCCGGGGCCGGCGCGCTCATCGCCAACCGGGACGCGATCGGCGCCTGGGAGAAGTTCGACGTGGTCACGGGAGGCTGACCATGCGTCTCGTTCATTCCTTGGCCGCCCTGCTTCTCGGTGTCGCCGTCGCGGCAGTGGTTCCCGGCCAGGCCCTGGCCGCGGACATCCCGGCGGCCGACTATCAGCAAGTCGCGCTGGCCAGCGGCAGCGCCGAACTCGGCGAGGCCATGTCGCTGGCGGTCCTGCCGAACCGCTCGGTCCTGCACACCGCCCGCAACGGAACGGTCCGAGTCACCGACGCGGCCGGCAACACCAAGGTGGCCGGGAACATCCCGGTCTACACGCACGACGAGGAGGGGATGCAGGGCGTCGCGGTCGATCCGAACTTCGCGACCAACCGCTGGATCTACCTCTACTACTCGCCGCCGCTGAGCACCCCGGGCGGCGACGCCCCGACCACGGGCACGGCGGCCGACTTCAACGCCTGGAAGGGTCATCTCAACCTGTCCAGGTTCACTCTCAATGTTGACGACACCATCAACACGTCCAGTGAAGTCGTCGTGCTGACCGTCGACAACGACCGCGGTCAGTGCTGCCACGTCGGCGGCGACCTCGACTTCGACGCGGCCGGCAACCTCTACCTGACCACCGGCGACGACACCAACCCGTTCGAGTCGCAGTCGTACACCCCGATCGACGAGCGGACGGACCGCAATCCGCAGTTCGACGCGCAGCGCTCCTCGGCCAACACCAACGACCTGCGCGGCAAGGTGCTGCGGATCAAGCCGCAGGCCAACGGCACATACACGATCCCGGCCGGCAACATGTTCGCGCCGGGCACCGCGAACACCCGGCCGGAGATCTACGCGATGGGCTTCCGCAACCCGTTCCGGATGAGCGTGGACAAGCCCACCGGCATCGTCTACCTCGGCGACTACGGGCCGGACGCGGGCGCCGCCGACGCGAACCGCGGGCCCGGCGGGCAGGTCGAGTTCGACCGGATCACCGCGCCCGGCTTCTACGGCTGGCCGTACTGCACCGGCAACAACTCGACCACCGAGACGTACAACGACTACACGTTCCCGTCCGGCCCGTCCGGGGCGAAGTACAACTGCGCCGGCGGCCCGACCAACAACTCGTTCCGCAACACCGGCCAGCAGACCCTGCCGGCCGCGAAACCGGCCTGGATCCGGTACGGCTTCGACTCCACTCCCCCGGAGTTCGGCGGCGGGTCGGAGTCCCCGATGGGCGGGCCGGTCTACCGATACGACGCGGCGCTCAACTCGGCGGTCAAGTTCCCGCAGTCGCTCGACGGGCGGTACTTCGCCGGGGAGTACGGCCGCCGCTGGATCAAGGCGATCCAGGTCAACAGCAACGGGACGTACGGCGAGATCAGCGGCTTCCCATGGACCGGCACCCAGGTCATGGACATGGCGTTCGGGCCGGACGGCGCGCTCTACGTGCTCGACTACGGCACCGGGGCGAACGACCAGGCGCTGTTCCGGATCGAGTACATCGGTGGCGGCAACCGCAGCCCGGTCGCGGTGGCGGCGGCGAACAAGACCTCCGGGGCGAGCCCGCTGACCGTAGTCTTCTCCTCGGCCGGCAGCAGCGATCCGGAGGGTGGCGCACTCAGCTACCTGTGGACGTTCGGGGACGGCACCACCTCCACGGCGGCCAACCCGACGAAGACGTACACCGGCAACGGGAATTTCACCGCGACCCTCAAGGTGACCGACCCGACCGGGCTCACCGCGACGGCCAGCGTCCCGATCACGGTCGGGAACACCGCGCCGACGGTCACGCTGACCACCCCGGCCGACGGCGCGCTGTTCAGCTTCGGCGACACGGTCCCGTTCACGGTGACGGTCAGCGATCCGGAGGACGGCACGATCGACTGCTCCAAGGTGACCGTCACGTACCTGCTCGGCCACGACAGTCACGCGCACCAGATCACCTCGAAGACCGGCTGCAGCGGCACTCTGACCGTGCCGGCCGACGGCGAGCACGACAGCGCGGCCAACATCTTCGGGGTGTTCGTGGCGTCGTACACCGACAACGGCGGGCTGACCGGGACCAACCAGCGGACGTTGCAGCCGCGGCACCGGCAGGGTGAGCACTTCGGCACACAGTCCGGCGGGGTCCAGGTCGCGCCGCACGCGAACGCCGAGGGTGGCTCGACGGCCGGGTTCATCGACAACAACGACTGGATCTCGTTCAAGCCGTACAACCTGTCCAACGCGACCCGGTTCACGGCCCGGGTGGCCTCGGCCGGAGCAGGTGGGACGATCGAGGTACGGACCGGATCAGCCACCGGAACCCTGCTCGGCACGGCAACCGTCGCCAACACTGGAGGCTGGGAGACGTACGTCGACGTCAGCACCGCGCTGACCAACGTCCCGTCCGGGTCCACCCAGCTCTTCCTGGTGTTCAAGGGCGGCACCGGCTTCCTGTTCGACGTGGACGCGTTTACCTTCGACACCGGCGGCGCCTCGACCGGCTCGACGCTGAAGGCGCTGGCCAACAACCAGTACGTCTCGGCGCCGAACTCGACCACGGCGCTGACCGCCTCGGCGGCGACCGCGGGCGCCAACGAACGGTTCGACGTGATCGATCTCGGCGGCGGCAACTTGGCGCTACGATCGCGGGCGACGGGGTTCTACGTCTGCGCGGAGAACGGCGGCGCCGCCGCACTGATCGCGAACCGGGCTGCGGTCGGGCCGTGGGAGACGTTCGCGCTGATCCGCAACTCCGACGGCAGTGAAAGCCTGCGGGCGGCGGCGAACAACCAATATGTGACCGCGGAGAACGGCGGTGCCGCCGCACTGATCGCCAGCCGTACGGCGATCGGCGCCTGGGAGAAGTTCGACTTGGTCTAGAAACGGCGCAGTCCAGAAGCAGCACAGTCCAGAAGCAGCACAGTCCAGAAGCGACACGATCCGGAAGCGACACGATCCGGAAGCGGCACGTGCAGGAGGTCCCGGTGGCCTTGACCGACGAGGCGATCAGCAAGATCAAACGCATGATCACCTCGGGCGAGCTGGGCCCCGGTGACCGCCTGCCGCGAGAGGCCGACCTGGCGGAACGGCTCGGCCTCTCGCGCAACTCCCTGCGCGAGGCGGTCCGCGCCCTCGCGATGATCAACGTGCTCGACGTCCGCCAGGGCGACGGCACGTATGTGACGAGCCTGGACGCCGGCCTACTGCTGGACGCACTGAGCTTCGTCGTGGACTTCCACCGCGACGACTCGGTGCTGCAGTTCCTCGAGGTACGCCGGATCCTCGAGCCGGCCGCGACCGCGCTCGCCACCGAACGGATGGCCGAGGCCGACATCGTCAAGCTGCAGGTGTTGCTCGACGAACTGAGCACCACCCCCTCGGTCGAGGCGCTGGTCGCCAACGACCTGGAGTTCCACCGTCGGATCGCGGCCGGGGCGGGGAACGCGGTGCTCTGCTCACTGATCGACGGGCTTTCCGGGCCGACCACCCGGGCCCGGATCTGGCGCGGCCTCACCCAGGAGGGCGCCGTCGCCAAGACCCGCGAACAGCACCAGGCCATCCACGACGCGATCGCGGGTCGCCGCCCGGAGCTCGCCCACTCCTGGGCCACCGTCCACATAGCCGGCGTCGAGGAGTGGCTACGCCAAGTGACTTAGCCACGATCCGTGGTCAGCGTCGGTCTGTGCTGCTGCCGAGGACGGCGTGCGAATGACGAGAGTCTCCTCCGAGCCGAGCTGGGACAATCGGGTGTGTCCAGGACCTGATCAGACCGGCTCGCCAAGGACACTCACGGGGCAGATCTCACCTGTTCCGGGCTGATGGCGCGATGCTCGACCAGGAGAATCTCGTGTCACACGCGGGCCCGGTCCCGCCGCTGGAACTGACCGAACAGTCCGGGTTGTCACCACCGCCGGACGAGCATGTCCAGTTCGCCGACGAACCGGGGAAAATCCGGCGCCACGACCCCAACACCGAACTCGACCTCGATCATCACCGCGACGGGCTCGACGTCGCCGAACAAGGCGGTCCAGGCCGCCCACGCCGCCGAACAAGACGGTCCAGACCGCCGTCGGGAGCCGTACACGCACTGCGGCCAGCCCTCACCCAGGTTTGACGCTCGGACCGGCCGACGCGAGAACGACTACGGCACGTGATGCCCGAACCGGTAGGAAGGCATGATCGACCTACGCATCAGTCGATG
>DASRYP010000938.1:0-4533 GCA_035687165.1 Actinoplanes sp.
TCGAGCAGGGACACCGCGTGGGCGCCGGGAATGCCCAGCGCCGCCGTCAGCGGTGGCACGGACATCAGCTGAGGCCGGCGTCCAGCTGCTTCATGACGAGGCGGGACTGGGTCAGGATCATGCCCGCGTTCGCGGACTTGCGGGCGATCACGACCGCGGCGATGTCCTGGCTCGTGCTGCGCATGAAGACGTGCACGTACGAGTCGCTCTGGGCCAGAAACTCCTGGAAGTAGTGCCGATCCTCGAGTACCCCGTGCCGCGCCTTGAAGATGTCCTCGATCATCGTCACGTTGCGGCCTTGGAACAGGTCGAACGTGGCCGCGGCGATCAGGTCGAGCACCTCGTTGGGGTGGTCGTCGAGGGTGTCCGCAGCGAGCAGCATGCCGGTGGACATATCGACCAGGCCGGCGCCGACGCAGCCGGGCACCTGGGCGCGGAACTGGTGGACCGCCTCGGTGATCAGCTGCGAGGTGCTCCGGACGGTCTCGTCGACGGCCGTCATACGTCGAGCTCCGCCTCGATCTTGCGGAGCTGATGGCGGGCGAGGCCGAGGTTGGCGCGGTTCTTGTTCAGCGCCAGGTAGAGGAAGAACGCCTCGTTGCCGCGGCTCTGGAGCAGCCGGATCAGGTGGTACTGCGAGTCGAGGGTGATCAGCATGTCCTCGATGGTGTCGGCCAGGCCGAGCATCTCGAGGGTGCGCACCTTGGCGCGGATCACGTCGGTGTTGCCGGCCGCGGCGATGTTCATGTCCAGGTTCACGCCGCCACCGAGGACTCCCAGCGTCAAACCGCTGGTGTAGTCCACGAGGGCCACGCCGATGGCGCCCTCGATGGTCATGGCTTCCTTCAGTGAAGTTTCGATGTTCGCCACTTGCTCCTCCTTCTCGCGCGTCCGGACAGGTGTCGACGCCGTCGCGGACAGGCACGAGGAACGTTCACGTTCCTCAAATTGTCGCGCAACAGTGGCATGCGCCGGATTAGTTGAACACTGAAGAACGGGCGAATCGCCCCAGCTCAGGCCGAAGATCGTCAGGTCCTAACTGTTGACACGAGCAGGGTCGGCCGAACGGTAAAAAATGTGCCGATTCGTCTGATGGACAAGTGGTCCGGGCCGAACCGTGAACCGATGCGGGCGCAACGTTTCAGTGGTAGCGGGTTCTTGACCGGCGCCGCTACAGGGCCGTAATGTGTCGGCAACGTCTGAAACGTTTCATGCCCTCCCCCCACGGTGAAGGACACCATGACGAACCCCGCAGTGCGTGAGCTCCTGGAGCGCAGCAACAGGCTCGGCGCCGACGCGCGCAACACTAACTACGCCGGGGGCAACACCTCGGCCAAGGGCACCGGGACCGACCCGGTCACCGGCGAGCCGACCGACCTGGTGTGGGTCAAGGGCTCCGGTGGCGACCTCGGCACCCTGACCGACAAAGGCCTGGCCGTGCTCCGCCTCGACCGCCTGCGCGCCCTGACCGGCACCTACCCGGGCGTCGACCGCGAGGACGAGATGGTCGCCGCGTTCGACTACTGCCTGCACGGCCGGGGCGGGGCGGCGCCGTCGATCGACACCGCAATGCACGGACTGGTCGAGGTCGCGCACGTCGACCACCTGCACCCCGACTCCGGCATCGCGATCGCCACCGCAGCCGACGGGCCGGCGCTGACCAAGGAGATCTTCGGCGACCGGGTGCTGTGGGTGCCGTGGCGCCGTCCGGGCTTCCAGCTCGGTCTCGACATCGCCGCCGTGCAGCAGGCCAACCCGCAGGCGATCGGCGTGATCCTCGGCGGGCACGGCATCACCGCGTGGGGGGCGACCAGCGCGGAGTGCGAGCGCAACTCGCTCGAGATCATCAAGCTCGCGGCCGACTACCTCGCCGCGCACGGCCGTCCCGATCCCTTCGGCCGGGCAAAGCACACCTCGCTCGACGACAGCGACCGCAAAGCACGAGCCGCCGCCCTGTTCCCCGTTCTGCGCGGCCTGGCCTCCACCGACCGTACGCAGGTCGGGCACTTCACCGACAGCGACGTCGTGCTCGACTTCGTGAACAGTGCGCGCCTCGACGAGCTGGCCGCGAAGGGCACGAGCTGCCCCGACCACTTCCTGCGCACCAAGGTCAAGCCGATGGTGCTCGACACCGCGCCGGACGCCCCGCTCGACGAGGTCGTGGCCCGGGCCAAGGAGCTGCACGAGGCCTACCGCGCGGACTACCGCGGCTACTACGACCGGCACGCCACCGCCGACAGCCCGGCGATCCGCGGCGCCGACCCGGCCATCGTGCTGGTGCCCGGCGTCGGCATGTTCTCGTTCGGCGCGAACAAGCAGACCGCCCGCGTGGCCGGCGAGTTCTACGTCAACGCCATCAACGTGATGCGCGGCGCCGAGTCGGTGTCGAGCTACGCCCCGATCGACGAGGCCGAGAAGTTCCGCATCGAGTACTGGGCGCTCGAAGAGGCCAAGCTCCAGCGTCTGCCGAAGCCGAAGCCCTTGGCCACCCGCATCGCGTACGTGACCGGTGGCGGTTCGGGCATCGGCCGGGCCATCGCGCTGCGGCTCGCCGCCGAGGGTGCCTGCGTGATCGTCGCCGACCGCGACGTCGAGGCGGCCCGGGCGGTGGCCGCCGAGATCGGCGGGACGGACGCGGCGATCGCCGTGGCCGCCGACGTGACCAGCGCCGACGCCATCATCGCGGCACTGCGGGAATCGGTGCTGGCCTTCGGCGGGGTCGACCTGGTCGTCAACAACGCCGGTCTGTCCATCTCGAAGCCGCTGCTCGAGACCACCGAGCAGGACTGGGATCTGCAGCACGACGTGATGGCCAAGGGCTCGTTCCTGGTGTCGCGCGAGACCGCCCGCGTCCTCGTCGCGCAGGGCCTGGGCGGCGACATCATCTACATCTCCAGCAAGAACTCGATCTTCGCGGGCCCCAACAACGTCGCGTACGGCGCCACCAAGGCCGACCAGGCTCACCAGGTGCGTCTGCTCGCCGCCGAGCTGGGCGCCCATGGCGTGCGGGTCAACGGCATCAACCCCGACGGCGTCGTCCGGGGCTCCGGCATCTTCGCCGCTGGCTGGGGCGCCCAGCGGGCCGCCGTCTACGGCGTGCCGGAGGAGAAGCTGGGCGAGTACTACGCGCAGCGCACCCTGCTCAAGCGCGAGGTGCTGCCCGAGCACGTGGCCAACGCGGTCTTCGCGCTGACCGGCGGCGACCTCACCCACACGACCGGCCTGCACATTCCGGTGGACGCCGGGGTGGCCGCGGCCTTCCTGAGGTGAGGAGCTTCGCCGCCGTCGACCTCGGCGCGTCCAGCGGGCGCGTCATCGTCGGCCGCCTCGACCAGGACCGCGTACAGATCGAGGAAACTCACCGGTTCGCCAACGAGCCGGTGCGCGCCGGCGGCACCCTGCACTGGGACATCCTCGGCCTCTACCGCGGCGTGCTCGAAGGGCTGAACAAGGCCGGACCGGTCGAGAGCATCGGCATCGACTCGTGGGCGGTCGACTACGGCCTGCTCGACGTGTCGGGGGCGCTGCTCGGCAACCCCGTGCACTACCGCGACAGCCGCACGGACAACGTCCGGCTGACGATCGCCGACGAGAAGCTGTACGAGATCACCGGGCTTCAGCGGCTGCCGTTCAACACGATCTACCAGCTGGCGGCCGCCCAGGGCACGCCGCAGTTCGAGGTGGCGCAGCAGATGCTGCTCATCCCCGACCTGCTGGCGTACTGGCTGACCGGGGAGATCGGCGCGGAGTACACGAACGCGTCGACGACCGGGCTGCTCGACGTGCACACCCGGGACTGGTCGGCGCCGCTGATCGCGGAGCTCGGACTACGGCCGTCGCTGCTGCCGCCGATCCGGCCGCCGGGCTCGGTGATCGGCGACTTCCGGGGTACCCGGGTGGTGGCCGTCGGGTCGCACGACACGGCCTCCGCCGTGGTGGGCGTGCCGGCCGAGGGCGACCACTTCGCGTACATCTCCTGTGGCACCTGGTCGTTGGTCGGTCTCGAACTGCCCGCGCCGGTGCTCGGGGCGCAGTCGCGGGCGGCCAACTTCACCAACGAGGGCGGGGTCGACGGCACGATCCGTTACCTGCGCAACGTGATGGGGCTCTGGCCGCTGCAGGAGTGCATGCGCGAGTGGGGTGCGCCCGACATCGCCGAACTGCTGCGCCGGGCCGCGGGGGAGAAGCCGTTCGCCGCCGTGGTCGACCTCGACGATCCGCTCTTCCTGCCGCCGGGTGACATGGCCCAGCGGGTGGCCAAGGCGGCGGGGCTGCCGGCCGACGCGAGCCCGGCCAAGCTGACCAGGTGCATCGTGGACAGCCTGGCGCTGGCGCACCGCACGGCGATCGAGCAGGCGCAGGAGCTTTCCGGCCGGCACGTCGACGCGGTGCACATCGTGGGCGGGGGCGCGCGCAACGAGTTGCTCTGCCAGCTCACCGCGGACGCCTGTGGGCTGCCGGTGCTGGCCGGTCCGGTCGAGGCGACCGCGCTCGGCAATCTGCTGGTGCAGGCCCGGGCGGCTGGGGTGATCA
>DASRYP010000939.1:0-15113 GCA_035687165.1 Actinoplanes sp.
GCGGTCCCAAGTCACCATCGGCAGCCCGGCCCGCAGCCCGGCGGGCAGCCGCTCGGCCGGCACCGGCACGAGCGCCACCAGGGGCCGTTCGCCGTGCCGGAACAGCGCGGCGAAGCGCAGCCAGCGGTCCTGGACGGCGCCGCGGTCGCGATGTCCCGGACCGCCGCCGAGGTCGGAGAGGACGAGTACCCGGCGGTCGTCGATCGGGGGCCGGTAGGGCCGCCACGTCCAGACCGGGCCCGGCCCGGCGCCCGGCTCGTCGAGCGGCGTGCCGGCGAAGCGCAGCACCTCGAGGCCCTCCCGGCCGATCAGCCGGTGCAGCGCGTGCAGCACCTGGCGCTGGTCGTCGAGGAACGGCTGCATGCCGGGGCCGAGGTCGACCAGCACCTGGACGCCGCGTCGCATGGTCGGCACAAGCGTGGTCGGCAGCCGGGTGAGCGGTTCGGCCCGGGCCAGGCGCCGGACGACCTCAGGTACGTCGATCTCGCCCGGCCCCGAGGTGCGGCAGAGGGCGGCCAGGATCGCCCGCTGCCGTGCGGGCGGCAGCAGCGACGGATCGGTGAGGACGCCGGTCGCGGCCGGGGCGGGCATGACCTCGGCCACCGGCGGCAGCGGCACCGGCGGACCGGTGAAACGCGGGACGCCGGGGGAGTGGGCCTGGATCAGGGGAGGCTGCGGGCGTTGCGGCCGGGGCGGTTCGATGAGCGGCGACGGGGCGGGGTGGGAGCGGTCACTCGGTGCGGGCGGCGCCGGCGTCGGCGGGCGGGCGGAGAAGGGCTGATCGGGCGGTGGGGGTGCGAACGGTGGTGGCGGCACTGCCGGTTCCGGCGCGGACAGGCCGAGCAGGCGCAGGGCGATTGCGGGGTCCAGTCCGAGGATCGCCGAGACCCGGACGGCGTCGCCGAGCCCGATCTCCGGCCGCATGCCGCTCACACCTGCTCGACGCTCGGGGTAGTGGCCTTGTCGAGCAGGAGCGCCTCCAGCTCCTTCCACCGCGGGTGCTGAGTGGTCATGCCGAGCCCGCGCAGGGCCGCGAGCGCGTCGAGGAACTCGGCGATGCTGGGCGCCTGCTCCTTCGCCTTGAGCCGCCGCTCCCGGACCTGCAGGTAGTGGGTGAGGACACTCTCGAGCTGCGCGGCCGACAGATCGGCGAAATGCGCCCGGGCGATCTCCCGCAACCGCTGCTGGCGGGGCTCCTCGAGCTGCAGGATCACGCAGCGGCGCAGGAACGCGCGGGGCAGGTCCCGCTCCTCGTTGGTGGTGATGATGATCAGCGGCGGATGCCCGGCGACGACCTGACCGCCGTCGTCGCCGCGGAACCGGTAGCTGCCGAGCGGGACGAGCAGGTCGTTCGGGAAGTCCGGGTCGGCCTTGTCGATCTCGTCGATCAGCACGACGGACCGCTTCGTGAGCTTCTTCGCGCGCTCGCCCTCGGGCAGTAGTGGCTGCGCGGACGCCGGGTCGAACGCCTTCCACAGCACGCCCGGAGTCACGTACGTCCGGCGCTCGGGCAGTTTGCCCTGCCGGGTGAGGGCCTGCGCCTCGGCCAGCCGGCGCACGGAGTCGAAGGACCAGAGCAGGTCCCGGGCCGTGATGCGCGACGACACGGTGATGGCGTGCAGGGACCAGCCGAGCTTGCGGGCGACGCTGTGGGCCAGCGAGCTCTTGCCCGTGCCCGGCCGCCCGCGTACCAGCAACGGCCGGCCGGCCGCCAACGCGACGTTGACGGCGAGCACGATCCGGTCGTCGTACACGTACGGGATCTCGGGGAAGTCACTCTCGTCGACCCGGTCGCCGGTGCGGCCGGCCCGGGACTCGTCGAACGGCTGCTCCGCCGCGTCCGGGTCGAAGAGCGGCTGGTACGCGGCTTTCTCGCCAGTCATCAGTGGCTCCCTCCTCAGTTGGCGCTGCCGGCGAGACGTGCCCGGAAGTTGCTGACGGTGCGCTCGTGGCCCTGGTCGATCGGCGGTTGCAGATCGAGGATCATGTCGTCGCGGTTCGGCGCGGCGAACTGCGGCCCGCGGAACATCAGGGGGAAGCCCTTGAACTGCTCCGCGAGGTCACTGAACCAGGCGTCGTCGAGGGCCGAGGCCAGTCCCACGAGCGCGAAGCTGCGGGTGCTGACGAGTTCCTCGCGCAGCTTCTTGCGTTTCGTCGGGTCGTCCCAGACGTGCCACTCCGCCGGATCGAGATAGCCGGCGAAGGCGAGGTACGCGGCGACCAGGTCGCGGGCCGTGTCGTCCTGCGGGTCGGCCGAGACGGGACCGCAGACCCACCGCTTGTCGAAGCCCATGAAGAACGCCCGGCGCAGCACCGCCTCGGCACTCTCGTTCTGCCCGGCGGTCACCCGCAGCGCGCGGGGCTCGTCGGCCGCGATCTCGTGGAGCAGCGCGTCGGAGGCCGAGGAGGAGATCCAGGTGTCCGACCCGTCGCGCCCACGGCGGCAGCAGGCGACCAGCTCGAAGACGGAGATCAGCACCTCCTTGGGCAGCATGTGGGCCAGCGTCCGCAGCACGCTGTGCAGTTCGGGCACGGAGAGCTCGAACAGCTGGCGCGCGGCCCACTCGGGGAACGCCTCGTCCGAGACCAGGTCGGGGTGCAGCCGCCGGTCGCGGAACTCGTCGCGGAGCTGCCCCTGGGCGTCGCTGCGGCCCTTGAGGCTGTTGGCGACCCAGCGGGCGTGCCGTTCGATCGCCTCCTGGCGGACGCGCAGCGCGGGCAGCCCGTTCGGCCGGGCTGCCAGGTTGGCCTCGTAGATCTTCTCGTCCAGCACGGCGAGCGCCGCGTCCAGCGGGACGGCCCAGCCGATGGTGTCGAGTTCGGACTTGAAGATCCCGCACACCTCGAACGTCGTGGTGTCCAGCACCGGGCCACCGCTCAGGCCCTGGGCGACCTGGTCCCCGGTGAGGCGGAACAGGCCGATCTCGTGGTCGAGGTCGGCGATGGTCAGCAGGGCCGCGTACGTCTCGGGCCGGTTGGTCCGGATCTCGGTGATGCCGTCCACCCAGGCGCGGTCGCCGATCTGCGGTCCGATCAGGGAGAGCGGCACGCACGGGGTGTCGACGTCGACCCGCAGCAGGGCGACGTCGGGGGAGTCGAACCGGGCGTCCGGCCCGGCCGTCGCCGGTTCGCAGCGGATGACCGTGGTGCCGAGTTCCTGGCCCTTCCACTTGACCCGGGGTTCCTGAGCCGGGGCGACGACGTGGGCGCAGCTGAGCACGATGCCCGGAGCGGCGAAGAAGCCGGAGCCGAGGTCGGTGCGCACACCCTTGTTGTTCAGACCGGTGATCGTCACGGTCGCGCCGCGAACGATTTCGAAGATGTCCGCCGGTTCGTCGTTGTCGGCCAAAGCAGCCTTTCGCGAGGATCGAGTTCACCACACCTGGGGGACGGGGAAACCGATCGTAGGCGTCCGGTGGTGGGGTCGCTACCATCCGTCGCCTTTCTGGCTGAAGGGCCCAGCCGTTCCGCCTCCCGGCGACCATGAAGTCCCGGCGGTTATCCGTAGGACAAGCGATCCGGAACGGCACGGCCGTCCGGACGGTGCGGTCTGTGCACTGCTCGTGCAATCTGGTGCCGGTGAAAGGAGGCAGCCGTGCCGGATCCGGGCGAGTACGCCGTGGACGTCGTTCTCTGCGTCGACGTCACGGGCAGCATGTACCCGATCGTGGACCGGCTGAAGGCGGGCGCGCTCACGTTCCACAAGCGCCTGCAGGAGTCGGCGGCGGCCCGCGACAAGGTCCTGGGCGACCTGCGCGTCCGGGTCGTGGCGTACCGGGACTTCCGCGACGACCCGGTCGACGCGCTGCTGGAGTCGCGCTTCTTCACGATGCCGGGGCAGGTCGGCGAGTTCGACTCCGTCCTGCGCGACCTGCAGGCCGGCGGCGGCGGTGACGAACCGGAGTCGGGCCTGGAGGCGCTCGCCGTGGCGCTGGACTCGGACTGGGCGCGCGGCTCGGACCGGCGCCGGCACATCGTCGTCCTGCTGACCGACGCGTCCGCGCATCCGCTCGGCGTGGGCGGCACGGCGGCCGGTTATCCGGTGTCGGTGCCGTCGACCATCGGCGGTCTCACGGAGGCCTGGCGGCTTCGTGACCGGGAGTGCTCGCGGTTGCTGCTGTTCGCCCCGCCGATGGCCCCGTGGACCGAGATCGCGGCGGGCTGGCCCAACACGGTGTCCCGGCCGTCGCGGGCGGGGGGTGGCCTCCACGAGTTCGCGTTGGGCGACATCGTCGAGGCCACAGCCGGCGTCATCTGAAACTGCGGCGGTACGCGTCCAGGTTCTCGAACGGCTTCGTGTCCAACCAGTCCGTACCGCCGAGGTTGACCTGGCAGCCGATCACCTGGAGCCGGCGCGCGATCGCCTGCAGGCTGCCGACCTGGCCGTCGAACCGGATCACGTTGCGCCCGGCCACGTCGGACGCGGGACGCAGGTCGCCGATCTCGACGATAACCGTGCGCCGGGGCTGGACGGCGAGGGCCATGCCCATCTCGATCAGCACGTTGGGGCGTACCTGGCCGGTCAGCTCGGTCTCGTAGGCCGGCTCGCGCGGCTGACGCAGCTCGGGGTGGAGCAGCGCCCCGTCGTCCGGCGTGCAGAGCACGATCGCCGCCTGGTTCGCCTCGAACGCTTTCGCGAGGACCGCACCGATGTACGGGGCGCCGTCCGCGGTGCGCTGCACGACCTCCTCCCAGTCCAGCGGGTGCAGGTCGATCGCTCGCAGGAACCGCCACAGCGCGAGGCGTGCCTGCTCGTCGCGGCCATGGACGACGAAGACGTCGCGGGGGTTGGGCGAGGTAGTCACTCCTGGATGGTATGCACTGTGATCAGCCGGAACGGGTCGTGGGTTCGGGGGAGGGCGCACCCGCGCGGCGGTGGCTACAGTGCCCGACATGGAGCCCTGGGACGACGAGACCGTGCAGGACGCCGTCGACGTTCTGCGGGATCTGGTGCTGTGGGAGATGACCTCGCAACGGTGGGCGCACGTCGAGGAGGTCCTGCGGCGGATCGGGGCCGCCCTCGCGGCGCGGGACGGCCGGGAGCTGCGCGAGGCGGTCGCCGAGCTGGAGATCAGCGGGCCGGTCCGGATGCTGCGCATCGGCAGCAAGCCGGCCGAGGGAATCCCCGCACCCGTGCTCGACCGGCGCAACATGCTGGTCCATTCGCTGACCGCCGACGAGCGGCCGGAGGACGACCGTGGCCCCCGGCAAGCTCGTTGAGCCGGAGTTCGTCGCGCACGTCTTCGCGCCCCTCGACGGTCCGGAGGCTCCCGCCGCGCTCGAGAGCGTCCACGGCCTGTGGGCCAACTTCCACGATCAGCTGGGGATGAGCCGGCCGATCCTCGGCGCCGACGTGGGGATGGTGCTGCCGGCGGATCTCGCGGACGGTCCGGACGGCCCGATCGCCGCGCTGGAGGATGCCGCCGCCCAGTTCCAGGCGATCGCCCGCCGCGAACACGATCTGGTGAACGTCTCCTTCGCCGTCGCCGCGCCCGGAGCCATCCCGCGGTCGCGGCCGCTGCTGTCCGCGTCGACGCCGCCCGGCTGGCCCGAATTCACCCGCTGGTGGCAGGCGCTCGGCGGGGCGGAGGGGCTGCTGGGCGGCGCGGTGGTCTACCTGGCCAAGACGGACGACGCCGCCTCCGTCGACCTGCGGGCCGAGGTCCCGCCCCGGCCGGACGACGCGGACCACTGGTGGGCGGCGGGTTTCTCGCTGAACGGCTTCGCCGCGTGGGAGGCGACCGCGGCCGGATGGCACGCGTCGCGGCGGCTGGTGCTGCTGGCCGAGCTCGACGAGGACGCTGAGCTGAGCGGCTTCGCGTGGAGCGACGGCGGTACCGGGCTGCCCCCGCTGGGCCGCTATCTGATGCACGCCGCGAAGCTGCGCTACGCCGCACGCGTCCGCGGGGACGGTGGCCGCCTCACCCGGTTGCAGGACCGGGCCACCGGACGACTCGACGCGATCACCGCGGCGCTGGCCGATCCCGGCGGGCCGGCTCCGGCCGCCGACCAGCGGGCCGGGCTCGGCGCGGACGAGGCCGAGCTGGCCCGGACCCTGAGCCGGCTCCGGCGGATGCGGCTCAGCGTCGACATCGCCCGGTCCAACATGGCCAAGGCGATTCCGGCCCTGCTGCCGGCCGACGCCGAGCTGGCTGCCTGGCTTCCGCAGCAGTTGGCCGACGACGCGGAGTACCTGGCGGCGACCCATCAGGAGGTCGGCCGGCTCCGGTCCATCGTGGGCACCGTACGGTCCGGGCAACCCGCTCCTGCGAGACCGCGGTCGCCCGACGCGGTACCTGACAGCGCCGAGCCGAAGATCGAGTACCGCGTCGGCTTCGGGATCGACGTCGTGAGCTACAGCTCGCGCACCACGCCGCAGCAGTCGGAACTCCAGAGGCGGGTCGCCGGCATGGTCGAGCGGGTCATCGCCGACCTGGACATCTCCCTGGACCAGACGGACCGGCAGCTCTCCGGGGACGGCCTCATGGCGGTCCTGCCCGCCCGGGTGCCGGCCCACGTCGCGCTGCGCGAGCTGCTGCACGGCTGGCGGGTGCAGGCGGCGGCCGACAGCGCCCGGCATCCCGGGCAGCGGATCCGGCTGCGGCTCTCGGTCGGCAACGGGCCGTTTACCCCGGGCGAGCTGGGCTTCGCCGGGGACACGATCATCGAGATCGGCCGGTTGCTGGACAGTCAGGAGCTGCGCGGGGCGCTCACCGAGCACCCGGACGCGGACGTGGTGGCCCTCGTCGCCGACCGCCTCTACCGCGACGTCGTGGTGCCGGGCTACCCGGGCCTGACCGCCGGCGAGTTCGCCCGGATCGACGTGCGGGTCAAGTCGTACAGCGGGCCGGCCTGGCTCTGGACCGGCGGGGGAACCCGTCGCCAACCGGGCCCGAAACCCGCACCGGCGTCCGGCGGCCGTGACGTCTTCGTCATCCACGGCCGCGACGACAAGGTCCGGTCGGCCTTCTTCGGCCTGCTCCGGTCGCTCGGGCTGCGACCGCTCGGCTGGGACGAGATCGTGACGCGGACCGGCAAGCCGTCGCCGTTGCGCGACGAGGTGGTGGCCGCGGGCTTCGCCGCCGGTCCGGGTGCCGTCGTGCTGATCACCCCGGGCGACGTGACCGGCAACGGCTCCGACGTGTTGTTCCGGGCCGGCCGGGCGATGGAGGTGCAGCCCGACCGCACCCTCCTGGTCGAGATCGGCGACGTCCCCCGGATCCGTGACCTGGACGGCCGGGAGACGGTACGCCTGGACGCCGACACGCCCGGCGACCGGACGGTCTTCCAGTACAAGGTCGCGCAGCGGTTGCGGCTCGTCGGCTACCGGGTCGACGAGGCCGGCACCGACTGGCTCGACCCGGAACGGTTCAGCGGCCTCACCTGACGGCCCAGCCGACCAGCAGCCCGGCGACGACGCCCCCGCCCATCAGCAGTTCGATCACCCGCAGCTCGGGCATCCGGCGCGGTCCCGGGCCGTCCACCAGCCGGGTCAGTTCCGCCGCGATCGCCGTCCGCCGGTCCACCCACGGCGGCCCGAGCAGTGCCCGCAGCTCGTTGCGCGGGTTGCCGCGCATGGTCGCGACGACCTGCGCGAGCTGCCTCCGGTTGTGCCGGGCCACGACGATGCGGAAGCCCACGATCAGCGCCGCGCCGAACACCACCTGCCACGTGCGGGCGAAGCCGCCCCACCCCAGCGCCGCGCCGCAGGTCAGCCCGAACAGTGCGGCCGCGCCCCGGTTGACCGCCTGCCCGGCCGCGCTCAACGGCCGCGACCACGGGCCGGCGGCTCGCACGGCGGCCATGCCGCTCGCGATCCGCCCCGGCGGCAGCGCCAGCAACCGGGCCAGTGGCGCGTCCGCCCATGAGTCGGCCAGCCACCGGTCCGCGCGGAGCTCCTCCGCCATCCGGTCGGCCGCACCCGCGACGACCGCGTGCCCGTAGAACTGGGCCAGCGTCGGCGACAACCGCTCCACGTTCCACGAGCGGTAGAGCGCGACCAGCAGCAGCGCCGGAACCAGGACGGCGAACAGCCACTTGTCGTCGATCACCAGGTACAGCAGCGCCGTGCCGGTCAGCGCCACGGCCGCGTACTGGACGCGGGCGGTTCGCCGCTCGGTCGGGCGGTCCACACTGATCATGTTCCGGTCCTTCCCGCGCCTCATGTTCCGGTCCTTCCCGCGCCGAGGTCGATGAGCTCGAACGCCGCCCACACCCACGGATGGTCCTGGTCCTCGCGCAGTTCCAACGCCGCTCCCCGGGCCGCCTCGGCGACCGGCAGGCCGTCGCGCAGTCGCCGGTACAGCGCGCGTGCCATCCTCGGTCCGACCGGGTCGGCGATCGGCCACCGGCTGACCAGCACCGCCCGCGCCCCGGCGGCGAACAGCGAGTACGCCAGCCCGACCGTGCCCTCGCCCGCCCGCGCCTCGCCTTTCGCGGTCTCGCAGGCGGAACAGACCACCAGGTCGGCACAAAGATCAAGATCGGCCATCTCGTACGCGTTCAGGAACTCACCGCCGGCGAGCGGGAACGCCGAGTACAGCGGCCGTTCGTCGGTGATCAGCCCGTGCACGGCGAAGTGCACGTAGCGCGCCCCGCGCACCCGCTCCCGCACCGAGGCCACCGTCACCTCGGCCCCGACCAGCGGCGGCTCCCCGCCCAGCAGCGCGGCCGCCCGCTCGACCTCGCGCGCCGACGCCGGCAGGTTGGTCTGTCCGGGCGTCTCGGGCATCGCGAAGCCCGCGAACGGGCGCTCCGGGCGCCGGTCGTCGCGGTCGGCGCCGAAGTGGGTGAGGATGGTCGCCGACGGCACCGACCACACCGCCGACCGCGCGGCCAGCACCTGCCCGTCGATCTCCAGCGCCTCGAAGGGCAGCCGGGCCAGCGCACCCCCGGCGCAGACGGCGAGGTTGCCGAGCCGGTCGGCGATCGGCCGCAGCAGCCACTCCCCGAGCCGCCGCAGCGCGTCGGCCGGTGGCTCGCTCTCGCCGTCGTGGCAGGCGGCCACCACCTCGTCGACGGCCGCGGCCAGGGCGTCGGCGTCGGGTTCGAGCCGGGTGAAGGCGAAACTTCGCTTGCGTACGGCGAACAGGTAGACGCCGTCGTCGGTGACCTCGTAGACGGCCACTGTCACCGACTCGTCGAGGCAGCTCTGCACCTCGTCGACCGTGCAGGGGCTCGGGCTGTCCCGGTCGGCCACCCGCGGATCGACGACGCGCAGTCGGACGCGAAGGAACTCCGCCTTCTCCTCCAGCGCGTCCCGGTCGGCCCGCTGCCCGGGGCCCGGCCGTTCCTCGATCCGCCGGTAGAGCGCGCCCAGCCGCTGCCGGGTGGCGTCCAGCTCGCCGAGGAGTTCGACCGCCTCGGCGCTCGGCGCACGCGTGCGGCCCGCCGTGGACAGCATCTCGGCCAACATCCGCGCCCGGAAGCTCTCCGCGGCGTGGAAGGCGATCGCCGCCTCCCGAGGACCACCTCGTCGCCAGGCGGCCTCGATGCGGCCGTGATAGGCCGAGCGCGCGGTGCCGAAGAGGAGCCCGAGGTGGGGCTCGTCGGCCGAGCCCGGCCGCATGGTCTCGGCGACCGCGATCGCCCGGTCGAAGCTGTGTGCCGCCTCGTCGACGGCCCCCTCCTCGAGCAGCAGCTGACCCAGGCCGCTCTGCACCCAGCGCAGCTCGGGCAGGAGCGGGGAGACCGCTTCGCAGGCGTCGCGGGCGGCTTCGAGCATCGCGCGCGCCTCTCGCGTCCGCTCCTGCGCCAGGTAGGCGGCGGCGACCGCCAGGCGCAGCCCGGTCAACCGCCGGCCGCCCTCGGGCACGGCGGCCAGGGCTCGCGCGCCGAGCGCGGCGGCCGCGGGGGCGTCGTCGGCCTCGATCAGCCGCCAGACCTTCGCCGTGTGCACCAGGGCCAGTTCGGCGGAGTGCGGGGCGATCCCGGCAGCCAGCCCGAGCGCCTCCTCGGACAGCCGGCCGGACTCGTCGCGGTCGCCGGTGCTGTCCAGCGAGTTGGCCAGGCTCTGCAGGGCGATCGCGAGGGAGAGCGAGCCCGGCTGGCGCAACCGGCGGATCGCCACCTCGCGGCGGTGCCACCGTTGTGCCTCGGCAAGATCTTGAAGTTCCGCGTACGTCCCCGCGAGATTCCCGGCCAGGTGCGCGGCCCGGATCGTGTCCTTCTCGGCGTCCTGGAACTGCTCGGTCAGGAGTTTCAGCGCGTCGCTCAGCCGGCCCTCGGTGACCAGGTGGAACGCGCGCTCGTCGTGGAGGTCCCGCCGCGTCTCCGCCGGCAGCCCGGGCAGCGCCAGGGCGCGGTCGAGCATCGCGGCCGCCTCCTCGGGCCGACCGGCCGCCTGAAGGGTGAGCGCGAGGTTGTTGAGCACGGTCGCGATCGGCCGCGGGTCCCGCCCGATCCGCTCGCCGATGGCCAGGGCCTCGAGCAGGGCGCGCTCCGAGTCGGCGAGCAGGCCGAGCCTCTCGTAGACGGCCCCGAGGTCGGCGAGGACGATCGCCACGTCCTCGGAGTCGTGGTGCGCGAGGTCGTCGTAACGGCGCAGCGCCTCCTCAAGGGACCCGCGGGCCAGGTCGGGCCGCGCGGCCGCCGCGTCGATCTCACCGAGCACGGTCAGCCCGTCGGCGATCGCCCTGGCCCATCGGAACTTGGCCAGGGGCGAGTGCCACCAGGACGGCCCGCGCTCGAGGATCGCCAGGGCGCCCAGGTAGTAGTCGCGGGCGCCCTGGTAGTCCTCCCGGGCACGGCAGGCGTCACCAGCCGCGGCGAGGCGGCGGGCCTGCTGCGGGATCTCACCGGCCATGAGTCAGCGGTGGGCCAGGCGCTCGTGGACGACCTCGGTCAGCCGCTGGGCCGCCTGGGTGCCGGAGAGCCGTCCCCGATGGATCACCGTCAGGTCCTCGACCGCGCAGGCCGGGGGAGTGTGCTCGACCGCCGCGGCCAGGCCCGGGTGCTGGGCGGCCCACCCGGCCAGTGCCGCGGACAGCTCGCTCTCCATCACCTCGGCCGACATCCCGGCGGTGAGCAGGCCGCGCAACTGCCGGCGGTGCGTCCAGAAGGACCAGATCTTCGTCTCGTCGATGAGCTGCTCGACCGGGTCGGAACGCAGGTAGCGCAGCGCGATCTGCAGCGAGTTCGAACCGCCGTCGTTGATCAGGTCGTCGACCATCCGGTGCCGCGCGTGCGCCCCGGCCACCTCGTAGAACGTGCTGCGCGAGCCGCGCTCGCCGGCCGCCGTGACGATCGTGCGCCAGTTCAGCGCCGGGCGGTTCCCGGCCTCGAGCACCAGGGACGCGGCCCGGTAGTAGATCTCCTTGGTGCGCCAGTGGTTGCGGCGCGGGGACGTGTTGCGGGCCAGGCGCCGCAGCCAGCGACCCACGACGGTGTCGTCCAACCGGTCGGAGTTGGTCGGTGCTATCGGTGCCGTCGTCATCGCCCTGGTGTCCTTTTCGCTCGGCTGCGCACCCGTCGAGGGGCCAGTCGAGCGTGGCCGGGATCACCGGGCCGGCACATCACGTGATCACGGGGTCCTGCACGCGGTATCCGGTCACCACGTCGAGGACGATGTCCCAATGCGAGGGTGGTTCGGCCGAACGCCAGGACACGTAGTGGTCGGGACGGACCAGCACCAGCCGGCCGCGCCAGTCGGCCCGTAACGTGGCGTCGTCCACCGGCAGGTGGGTCATCGGGATGCCCCGCGCCTCGGCCGAGTCCACGAGGGAGCGCCCGGCCTGGCCGGCGGTGAGATCGAGTAGGGTGAACTGGGGTCCGAGCAGGTCGAAGAGCTGTTCGCCGCCGCTGAGCCGGACGGCGGGCAGCCGGGTCCCGGCCTGCGCGGTGGCGGGATCGTCGCGCCAGACCACGGCCGAGGCGTCGCGAACGTCCGGCCCGGTTCGAGTCGCAGGTCGGTGAAGATCCAGCCCTCGCGCAGGTCGATCAGCGGATGCGCGCGCACACAGTCCCGCAGCCGGGTGGCCAGATCAACCCCGGTGAGCAGGGCGTACGGCTCGACGGGGGCGCTGCCGTCGGTGGTACCCGCGTACTGCCGGCGCAGCTCGTTGACCGAGGGCATCGGCGTGACCAGGATCGGGGACTCACCGAAGGACCGGCTCCACGCGGTCGCCGCCGACCGGTCGGGGTCGACGCCGTCCGATCGCACCAGGTCGGCCAGCCCGAGGCGCCGCAGCAGCTCCATGCCGCGCCCGCTGACCAGGTTGAGCTCCGGGTGCCAGGATGACCGGGACGACCGCTCGACCACGATGCTGGCCACCCCGTCGTGGGCGAGTTGCTGGCCACCCGGTCGTGGGCGAGTTCCAGGGCGAGCAGGCAGCCCGCCAGGCCGGCGCCGACCACGAGCACGGGCGTACGCGATGCGGACATGGCTTTCGGCTCCCGGGTCCCGATGACGGAAGACTCGTCACTCACCGCCAGTTCTGGTAACCGGGCCGTCGTCGGCATCACGTGACCACGGGATTACGGGGGACATTCCCGGGCCACCACAGTGGCCAGCTCCACCCGGCTGTGGATCTCCAGCTTCACGAAGATCTTGCGCAGGTGACTGTCCACGGTGTGCGGCGAGATGTGCAGCTGGCGCGCGGCCACGATGTTGGTCATGCCCCGAGCGATCAGCATCGCCACCTGCCGTTCCGCGCGGGAGAGCTGCGGCAGGCACGGCTCCTTGTCCGCGGTCGCCGACCAGGGGATCGACGCGCCCCGCCAGGCGCCGAGGGACCGCTCCAGCCGTTGCCGGGCACCGTGCGCGCCGGCCGTGGTGAGCAGCTCGGCCGCCTCGTCGTACCAGGACCGCACGGTGACGCGCTCGTCGAAGTCGCGCCCCAGGACGGCCGCGTCGTGCAGTGCCGCGGCCAGCGTGAGCGGCCGCCCGAGCTGCCGGAACTCCACGATGGCGGCCCGCAGTTGCCGCGGGTCACGGCGCAGCAGACCCTCGGCGTGGGCGGCCGCCCCGGCCAACGCCCGCGACCGGGGATTGTTCAGGGCGAGCCGGGCCGTCGCGACGGCGGCGGCCGTCGCGCGGACCCGGTCGTCGGCGGCCAGGGCCAGCTCGACCAGCGTCGCCGCCGCCCCGGGGTCCTGGGCGATCAGGGTCGGGCGTTCGGGCAGCGTGTCGTAGACCCCGGTGATCAGGGAGAAGGCGTGCTCGGGTGACCCGTCCGCGGCGACCAGGCTCGCCTCTGCCCACTCCACGTCCTCGGGCGGCGCGGTGATCCCGTTGGCGACCAGGCCGTTCATCCGGCGCCGGAAGCCGTGCGCCTGCTCCAGGTCGCCGCGCAGCACAGCCAGCCGGATGAGCGTGCCCAGCAGCGGAACGGTCAGCTGGTAGGCGGAGAGCTGCTCGGTCAGGGTCACCCCGGCGTCCGCCTCGGCCACCGCGTCGTCGAGCCGCCCACGGGCGGTGAGCAGCGCGGCCGAGTAGTAGTGCAGCAGCGGCTGGGCCCAGGCGGTGCCCAGCCCGTCGGCCTCCTGCCGGCCGCGGCGCAGCGCCTTCTCGGCCTCGTCGAAGCGCCCGAGCGAGGTGAGCGCGTTCGCCAGCCAGATGCGCGGATGCCGCCGTAGGGCCGTCTCGCCGGTGCGGTCGGCCAGCTCGGTGGCGGTCACGGCGTGCGTGTACGCCTCGTCCAGCCGCCCCTGGGCCTGGGCGACCAGGCTGCGCGCGGTCAGGCCGAAGACGGCCGCCCCGGGGTCGTACTCCCCGCCGATCCGGCTCGCCGCCGCCCCCGCGACGTCGGCGGCGGCGTAGTCGTCCTGGTAGAACGCGGCGTGGGCCAGTATCGCCTGGAGCTGAGCCTGGATCTCCAGGGACACGGCCGGCTGGCTGAGGCCGTCCTCGGCGTACCGGGCGGCCTTGGCGTTCTGACCCGCGTGCTTCGACGCCTCGGCCAGACCGAGCAGCAGCGTCGCCTTGGTGCGCGGCGCCAGCCCCGCCCGCAGCGCCTGCTCCCCGAGGTCCTGGGCCTGCTCGACCCGGGCGGCGGCGGCGAGCAGACCGACCGCGCCGGCGATCACCTCGGGCCGGGCCGGGTCGTCCTCGCCGATCGCGTGCAGGGCCTGCAGCATCAGGTCGGCGGCGGCGCCGGGCGCGGTGGTGGCGACCGCCGAGGCCGTGCCGCGCAGCATCTCGACCGCGGCCGCGGTTCCGGTCCGCCCGCTGCGCAGCAGGTGGTCGGCGATCTCGGCGGTGGGCCGGCCCTGCTCGCGAGCCAGGGCGGCCGCCTCGCGATGCAGGTGCTGGGCCCGGGTCGCGCCCAGGGTGCTGCGGACGGCCTGGTGCACCAGGTCGTGGTGGAACGTCATGCCGTCCTGGGCGTCGACCAGGATCCCCGACGCGAGAACCTCGTCGATCAGCTTGAACAGGTCGATCGGGTCGTGGCCCATCAGCCGGGCCGCGCTCTCGATGTCGAAGGGCCGGTCCAGCACCGAGGCGGCCCGCAGCAGCCACTGGGCGTCCGGCGAGAGCACGCTCATGATCTCGCGGACGGTGTCCACGAAGCTCGACGGCAGATCCTCGCCGACCACGGTGGCGGTCTCGTCGATGATCATGAGCTGCCGGGTGGTGAGCAGGGCGGACAGCAGATGCTCGATCCGCAGCGGGTTGCCGCCGCAGCCGGCCGCCAGGGCCAGGACGGTGTTGTCGACCCGGGTGCCGACCACCCGCTCGCACAGCCGGGCCGTGGCGTCCTCGTCGAGCACGTCCAGCAGGATCGTGGTGCCCCGATCGGCCAGCCAGTTCAGCGTCTGCCAGCCCGGGGTGTCGGCGGGCTGGGAGCGGCCGGCGAGCAGCCAGCGCACCGGCGACGACGCCAGGGAGGGCACGAGTTCGCGGACGGCGAGAGCGCTCAGCTCGTCCATCCACTGTGCGTCGTCGATCACGATGAGCAGGGGGCGGATCGCGGCGTACCGCTCCAGCGAGTCCCGCAGCCGATAGATCTTGGCGTAGTTCCCGGTGTCGCGCTCCTCGGGGCTGGACATCCAGGCGAACTCGCCGGTCGGCGGGCTGCACGCGCGCAGCGCCCCGGCGATCGTGACCAGCGGGGCGGCCAGGTCGTGCCGGAAGGCCTCGCGCGCCGCGACCGCGATGTCCCGCTCGAAGGCGT
>DASRYP010000940.1:0-7019 GCA_035687165.1 Actinoplanes sp.
ACCTGGCCTGGGTCGAGATCAACATCGCGATGGACGAGCAGCTGCTGCCGCTGCTCGAACTCACGCCGAAGCGCACCACCGATGCCTCCACGTTGGCAATGGCGGTGCAGGTCAAGGCGTTCACCGAGGCCGAGCTGGCCATTCTGCGCCAGCTTCACGCCCGCGCGGGCCTGCCGGCCGAGAACCCGCACGAGGGCATGCCGATGCCCGGCATGGTCACGCCCGAGCAGGTCACCGAGGCCGCTCGGCTCGCCGGGGACGCCTTCAACCGGACCGTGACCAAGCTCATCCGGGCCCATCTGGAACAGGGCCGGAGCCTCGCCCGCAGCGAGGAAAAATCAGGGGTCGAGCCGGAGACCCGCGCTTTGGCATTGCAGATTCTGCGCACCCGCGGAGTGGCTCTGTCCACGTGACGGCACGCTAAAAGTACTGTTCGGAAAACGCGCGGCATTCCACTTCATCCCACCGGATCGGATGACGTCAAGGTCGTCGATACTGTCCGCATCGGCGGCCATCCCCGCGATGATCGAGGTCAGTTTCGGTGTCGGGTTCCACGCCGTCGCCAACACGATCACCGGCCAACACGATCACCGGTCGGCCCGGTCCACGGCTCGAGTCTGAAAGCGGTGGGCGCCGGTAAGACGAGCGGTGTCGTACCTCACGAACCATATCTTTTGCCCATATTATCCAGTTCAGAGGTAGGCCCTCCCGGGTCGGTTGACCAGAGTTGTCGGAGGCGCCCGGTAGGCTCGCCGCGACCTGACCACCACCTGGGCCGATCGGGAGTGCCACGCAGTGACCGCGGAGATCCTGTACGGGGCCGATGACCTCACGCACCTGGAGGGGCTGGACGCCGTCCGGAAACGTCCGGGCATGTACATCGGCTCTACCGACAGCCGAGGCGTCAACCACCTCGCCAACGAGATCATCGACAACGCCACCGACGAAGGCGTCGGCGGCGACGCCACCAAAGTGGCGGTGATCCTGCACGCCGACGCGTCCGTGCAGGTCGACGACGACGGCCGGGGCATCCCCACCGACATCAACGCCAAATCCGGCATGAACGGTGTCGAACTGGTCCTCACCCGTCTGCACGCCGGCGGCAAGTTCGGCGGCTCGGGCTACAAGGCCTCCGGCGGCCTGCACGGCGTCGGCGCCTCCGCGGTCAACGCGCTGGCCCTGCGCTTCGACGCCACCGTCAAACGCGACGGCAAGGTCCACGAGATCTCGTTCCAGCGCGGCGTGCCCGGCTCGTTCGACGGCCCCGGCCCGCAGGCCCGCTTCCACCCCGAGTCCGGCCTGCGCATCGTCCGCAAGATGAAACGCGGCGAACCCACCGGCACGTCGATCCGCTACTGGTACGACGCCCGCTACTTCGAGACCAACGCCCGCCTCGACGTCGACGCCGTCCGGGCCAAACTGCGCAACACGGCGTTCCTCGTCCCCGGCGTGAGCTATTCGCTGCGCGACGAGACGGCCGAGGAGACGACCAACGAGACCTTCCACTTCCCGCACGGGCTCAGTGACATGGTCGAGTTCCTCACTCACGCGGGCGACAAACCGGTCTCCGGCATCCTGCTCATCAACGGTGAAGGCACCTACAAGGAGAACGCCGCCGACGCCAACGGTGTCATGCAGTCCAACGTCGAGCGCCGCGCCGAGATCGAGATCGCGTTCCGCTGGGGCACCGGCTACGAACGCACCATCGAGTCCTTCACCAACACGATCCGCAACATGCACGGCGGCACCCATCGCAAAGGCTTCGAGCGGGCCCTCGTCCGCGCCCTCACCGACGCCATCCGCAACACCCGCGGCCTGCTCAAGCCCAAGGAAGACCCGCCCGTCCTGGACGACCTGCTCGAGGGCATGACCGCGGTCATCCACGTGCGCGTCCCCGAGCCGCAGTTCACCTCGCAGACCAAGGACGAACTCTCCACCGCCGGCCTCACCCGGGTCATCCAGGGCCTGGTCGAGGCCCACATCAAGGCCTGGATCGACGATCGCAGGACCAAGACCGAGGCCCGGACGGTGCTGCAGAAGGTCGTCGACGCCGCCCGCGTCCGGCTGACCCAGAAACAGCAGAAGGACGCCGCCCGCCGCAAGACCGCGCTGGAGGGCGCCTCGATGCCGCCCAAGCTGGTCGACTGCCGCGCCACCGGCATCGCCCAGTCCGAGTTGTTCATCGTGGAGGGCGACTCGGCACTCGGCTGCTTCACGGGGGAGACGCTGGTCGCGTTGGCCTCCGGCGTGCCGCGCAGCTTCGCCGATCTCGCTGCCGACTGGCAGCGCGGCGTCACCCACCTCGGCTACACGACCACCAAGGCCGGCCGGGTCGTCGTGGCGCCGCTGGTCGAGCCCCGGCTGACCAAACGCGACGCCGCTCTGGCGCGGGTCACCCTGGACAACGGCGAGTCGGTCCGGTGTACACCCGACCACCAGTTCCGCCTCCGTGACGGTTCCTACCGCCGGGCCGACCAACTCGCTCCCGGCGACTCGCTGATGCCCCTCTACCGGTCGGTCTCGGCCACATCTGCCGGGGACGAGCTCAACGGCTACGAAAAGGTATGGATGAACGACCGCGAGGAGTGGGTTGCCACCCACTACGTCGCGGACGCCGGCAACCGGCGCAACGACGACGTCGCACGCTTGCGGGAGGCCGCGACCCAGGTGAATCACACGGTCGCGACAGTGGAGATGCTGGCCGAGACCGCGGACGTGTACGACCTGACCGTGGACGGCTATCACAACTTCGCACTCGAGGCGGGTGTGTTCGTGCACAACAGCGCCAGGATGGCACGCTCATCGGAGTACCAGGCGCTGCTGCCCATCCGTGGCAAGATCCTCAACGTCCAGAAGGCGACGCTGCAGCAGGTGCTCGACAACGTCGAGTGCTCCGCCATCGTGCAGGTGCTCGGCGCGGGTTCCGGGCGCACGTTCGACCTGTCGGCGCTGCGCTACGGCCGCGTCATGATCATGGCGGACGCCGACGTCGACGGATCGCACATCCGGACTCTGCTCATCACGCTGTTCGCCAAGTACATGCGCCCGATCATCGAGGCGGGCCGGCTGTTCGCGGCGATGCCTCCGCTGCACAAGGTCGTGACCAAGGGCCGCAGCTCGGAGACCATCTTCACCTACACGCAGCAGGAGATGGAGAGCACCGTCGCGCGCCTGGAACGGGAAGGCAAGTCCGTCGTCAAGCCGGTCCCGCGGTTCAAGGGTCTGGGCGAGATGGACGCTGAGGAACTGTGGGACACGACCATGAACCCGGCGACCCGCACCGTGCGCCGGATCACGCTGGACGACGTCGAGCGCGCCGAGGGCGTGCTCGAGCTGCTGATGGGCGAACGCGTCGAACCGCGGCGGAACTGGCTCATCGAGTCGTCCGGCCGGATCGACGAAGAGGCCATCGACGCCTGACCGGCGTACCGAGAGGAATTGGGATATGGCACGCCGGAAGAACGACATCAAGCGAACCGACCTCTCGGCCTTCGACCGGGCCGGAGCGCGGATTCTCGACAACCCGCTGATCACCGAGGTCGAGGACTCGTACCTCGAGTACGCGTACTCGGTCATCCACTCCCGCGCCCTACCGGACGCGAGGGACGGCCTTAAGCCTGTGCACCGCCGCATCCTCTGGTCGATGTACGAGCAGAACCACCGGCCCGATCGTCCCTACGTGAAGTCGGCCCGGGTCGTCGGCGACTGCATGGGCCGCTACCACCCGCACGGTGACACGGCGATCTACGATGCGATGGTCCGGCTCGCCCAGGACTTCTCGCTCAACGCCCCGCTGATCGACGGGCACGGCAACTTCGGATCCTTGGACGATGGACCGGCGGCGAGCCGGTACACCGAGGCTCGCATGTCCCGCGAGGCGATGCTTCTGGTCGGCGAGTTGGGCGAAGGAACGGTTGACTTCAAGCCCAACTACGACGGCAGTGATGTCGAGCCCAAGGTGTTGCCGGCGGCCTTCCCGAATCTGCTGGTGAACGGCACGTCGGGGATCGCGGTCGGCATGGCCACCAACATGATTCCGCACAACCTCGGGGAGGTCGTGGCGGCCGCGCGGCACCTGATCACCAACCCCGAAGCCGACCTCGACGCGCTGATGCGCTTCGTACCGGGACCCGACCTGCCGACCGGCGGTCAGTTGCTCGGGCTCGACGAGGTGCGGCGGGCGTACGAGACGGGGCGTGGTGTGGTGCGCATGCGGGCCCGCGCGCAGACCGGGCTGCTCGAAGGCGGCCGGGGGCGGCAGGCGATCACCGTCACCGAACTTCCGTACGGGGTCGGCACCGAGAAGATCATCGAGGCGATCACCGACGAGGTCAAGGGCAAGCTCATCGTCTCGGGGCCGAAGCGCGGCCAGCGTCAGGCGGCTCGGCTGGCCGGCATCGCCGACGTCAAGGACCTGACCGACCGTGAGCACGGGACGCGCCTAGTCATCGAGTGCAAGGTCGGCGTCAACCCGCAGGCGCTGCTGGCCGACCTTTACCGGCTGACCCCGCTCGAGTCGTCGTTCGGCATCAACAATCTTGTGCTGCTCGACGGCCAGCCGCAGACGCTGGGGCTCAAGGCGTTGCTCGAGGTTTTCGTGCAGCACCGTTACGACGTGGTCACCCGGCGCACCGAGTTCCGCCGCAAGAAGCGCCAGGACCGCCTGCATCTGGTCGACGGCCTGCTCATCGCTTTGATCGACATCGACCGGGTGGTCGCGATCATCCGGGGCAGCGACGACGCGGCCGCGGCCAAGGCGGCGCTCATGCGGGAGTTCGGCCTCAGCGACATCCAGGCGACGTACATCCTGGACACTCCGCTGCGCCGGCTCACCCGTTTCGACCGGATCGAGCTCGAGACCGAGCAGGAGCGTCTGCTCGGCGAGATCGCGGAGCTGTCCCGGATCCTCGACGACGTCGACGTGCTCAAGCAGGTCGTCTCGGCCGAGCTGGCCGAGGTGACCAGCGAGTTCGCCGCGCCCCGGCGCACGACGCTGATCGACGGGGACCTCAAGGAGGTGCTCGCCGCGTCCGCGCCGGCCGGCCCGCTCGAGGTTGCCGACGACCCGTGCCAGGTGATCCTCTCGGCCACCGGTCTGATCGCCCGCACCGCGGCCGAGAGCGAGGAGGCCACCGAGGCGCGGCGCCGTTCCGGCCGGGTCAAGCACGACGCCATACGTGCGATGGTGCACTCGACCGCCCGCGGCCGCATCCTGCTGGTCACCAACCGGGGCCGCGCGTTCAAGACCGACGTGCTCCCGCTGCCGGTGCTGCCCGAGCAGTCCGGCACGGTGTCGATCCGCGGCGGCATGTCGGCGTCCGAGCTGATCCCGCTGGAGAAGGGCGAGAAGGTGGTCGGCCTGGCCCCGCTGACCGTGGGCGACTCGCCGGGCATCGCGATGGGCACCCGGTACGGCGTGGTGAAGGTCTGCGCCCCCGAGTGGCCGGTGCGTTCCGACGAGTTCGAGGTGATCACGCTCAAGGACGGCGACGAGGTTCTGCAGGCCACGTGGCTGACCGACGGTTCGGAGTCGCTGGCGTTCGTCACGTCCGACGCGTCGATGCTGCGCTTCCCCGCCAAGACCGTGCGGCCGCAGGGACTCAAGGGCGGCGGCATGGCGGGCATCAACGTGTCGGCGCACGCGCAGGTGCTCTCGTTCAACGTCGTGCTGACCGCCGACAACGACCACGGCGAGCCGATGGTGGTGACGTCGACCGGCACGCAGGTCAAGGTCACTCCGTTCGCGCTCTATCCCGCGAAGGGTCGGGCCACCGGTGGCGTGCGCGTGCAGCGGTTCCTCACGGGCGAGACCAGCCTGACGGTGGCGTGGGTGGGCCCGCGCCCGGTCGGTTCCAGCACCACCGGCGACCCGATCGAGCTGCCCGAACCCGATTCGCGCCGTGACGGCTCGGGCGAGGCCGTGCTGATGGGCCCGCAGATCATCGGTCACCTGATCGAACGAGGCTGACCGCCGGTTGTCATTCGCCGGGGCCCGGCGCGACGCTCGTCGTCGTGTCCGGGCCGAGGTCGAGCAGCCGGACGACCCGGAGGGCACGCCGCACGGCGTGGTCGGCGATCTCCGGGTCGATCCACACGTCCCGGGCCTCGACGGCGAAGAGCTCGTCGCCGTTCACGGTCCAGGTTCCGATGTCGCCGGCCAGGTAGGCGTCGAGCAGCGCCGGCTGCCGCAGGCGGAACGAGTCGCCGACCGGCTTGAACCTGTGGTGCAGCGCCATCGGAGGCTGGGACTGGGGCAGGCGGATGACGACGACCGCCCCCGAACCCTTGCGCTGCACGACCAACCCGGCGAAGGCGTTGCCCTTCCACCGCAGCTCACCGAAGGTCACCGGCAACCCGTCGACATCGCGTCGCCAGGCCCGCCGCACCGCACTACCGCCCTGCCGATGCGGCAGCCAGGGCCACTGCTGTTCGTCCGGGTCGACCGGCGTCCACTCCGCGTGGGAGGCCCACCGCCGCAGGCGACGGCGGAACCGCCGACGGGCGACGAGGAACCCGGCGAAGACGACGATGATCAACACGCCGAAGGCGATCGGCCCGGACAAGTCGTCGCGCTTGTTCAGCGCCTTGATCGCGAGCAAGGCCAGTACGAGCAGAGTGATCCACAGCGGCCACCACCGCGACCGCATGGGCATCAGACGCCCTCGGTCCGGGAACCGGCCGCGAGCAGCAGCACACCGGCGGAGGCCCAGCGCGCGACACTCCGCCGACCCCGTCCGTCGACGCTCATCGACGTCAGCGTACGATAGCGGCGCAGGAGGATCGACGCCTATCGACGTCAGCGTGGGGCGGCGGCGCGGGCCGATCGACGCTCATCGACGTCAGTGTAGGGCGGCGGCGCGAGCCGATCGACGCTCATCGACGTCGGCAAAGGGCGGCGGCGCAGGTCGATCGAGCACATCGCTGTCGGTAGTGTCGACGTTCGGGGTCAGGGCAGCCGGCGACGCCCCGCGAATCCCAGGTCGGTGCGGTGATACCAGTCGAGTGACGTCTCGCCCTCG
>DASRYP010000941.1:0-2795 GCA_035687165.1 Actinoplanes sp.
CATCTTTTTCAAGCTGGCCCGGCAGCTCGTCGGGGGTGTCACCATGCCCGAGGCGATGCGCCTCTTCTATTTTTCGCTACTTTAGTGAAAAGGCCGCATGGGCGATTGATATTCCTTGAACTGCCTATCCAAAACAGTCCGGATTAGGTTGATTTGAAGTATTGATCTGCTATGATGCCGCCCATCAGCAATGGGCGGTGAGATAACGATGCTCCCCGACGATCTGCCGGAAGACATGCCATCGTTCGCGGCCCAGTTCGGCAGCGACGGGCAGTGCCGGGAGTACCTGTTCAAGGCGCGCTGGCCGGATGGGTTCCGGTGCTCAGCATGCGGCCATGACGACGCCTACGCGCTCAGGACCAAGATCGTCTACGAGTGCGTGGCCTGCCGCAAGCAGCACTCGCTCCTGGCCGGCACGATCTTCGAGCAGACCAAGACCGGCTTGGCCAAGTGGTTCCTGGCGATCTACCTGGTGACGTCCAGCAAGGGCGGGATCGCCGCCACCGAGCTCAAGCGGCAGCTGGGCCTGGGCAGCTACCAGACCGCCTGGACCTGGCTGCACAAGCTCCGCAAGGCCATGGTCCGCCCGGATCGTCAGCCCCTGGCCGGGCGCGTCGAGGCCGACGAGACCTACGTCGGCGGCCCGCGGCCCGGCAAGCGCGGCCGGGGCGCCGCCGGCAAGGCCCTGGTCGGCGGGGCGGTCGAGGCCGGCCGCGGCGAGGCCCGCGGGCGCCGCCTCGGCCGGCTCCGGCTCGCCCCGCTGGCCGACGCCTCGGCCGCGAGCCTGGACGCCTTCCTCGCCGCCCACGTCGCCAAGCCGGCGACCGTGACCACCGACGGCTGGCGTGGCTACCTCGGCCTGCCGGCCGCGGGCTACGACCACGAGCCGGTCAACATCAGCGCCTCCCGGGGCGACGCCGCGCTCCGGCTGCCCGCCATCCATCTCGTCTTCAGCCTCGTCAAGCGCTGGCTCCTCGGCACCCACCACGGCGCGGTGGGCGAGAAGCACCTCCCCGCCTACCTCGACGAGTACGCGTTCCGGTTCAACCGCCGCACCGCCAAGCGGATCAGCCACGGCTTCGCCCGCCTCGTCGAGCACGCCGTGCGCATCGAGCCTACCAGCTACCGAGATCTCGTCGCTCCGCCAGCACCAGCCTGACGGTCATGGATAGGCAGTTATAAAAAAGTTGCCCACCGGGCGCCCGCTCGACCCGCGTCGGATGAAACCTCGGCTAGGATGGGGGCGGTACCGGCATCGAGGTTGGTTCGTGCTTGGTGCCGCGAGCCCGCAAAAAAGTTGAACCCGGAGCCTGACGCGCACCCCGTACTGTCGCCAAGCCCGTCCGGGCCGGAGCACACATCCTAGAGTTCGACATCGTAGGCTCCTCGCCGGTACCGCTCGCGAGGAGGTAACCATGGAAGTCCTTCACCCGCGTTGCGCCGGGCTCGACGTGCACCGCGACAGCGTCGTGGCCTGCGCCCGCCTGGTCCGGCCCGGCGGCGTCGAGCGGCACGTCGAGACCTTCGGCACGACGACCTCGGAGCTGGAGCGGCTGGCGCGCTGGCTGGACGGCCACGCGATCACCCACGTCGCGATGGAGGCGACCGGCGTCTACTGGAAGCCGGTCTGGGCGGTCCTGGCCGAGACGTTCGAGCCGGTCCTCGCCAACGCGGCGCACGTCAAGAACGTGCCCGGGCGCAAGACCGACGTGAGTGACGCGATGTGGCTGGCCGACCTGCTGGCGCACGGCCTCATCCGCTCGAGCTTCGTGCCACCGCTGGCGATCCAGGCCCTGCGCGACCTCACCCGCACCCGCAAGCAGCTGACCCGGGAGAAGGCCTCGCACGTCCAGCGCATCGACAAGCTGCTGCAGGCGGCGAACCTCAAGCTCGGCTCGGTGCTCTCGGACATCATGGGCGAGAGCGGGCGCGCCATCCTCGACGCGTTGGCCGGGGGCGAGAGCGATCCCGAGCGCCTCGCCGGCCTGGTCCGGGCCCGGCTCCGGGCCTCCCGCGCCGACCTCGTCGAGGCGCTGCGCGGCCGCCTGGCCGCCCACCAGCGCCTGCTGCTCAGCCTCCACCTCGGCCAAGTCGACGCCATCGACGCCGCCATCGCCCGGATCGATGCCGAGCTGGGCGACCGGCTCGAGCCCTTCCGGGACGCCGTCGCCCGGCTGACCTCGATCCCCGGCGTCGGCGCGCTGTCGGCGGCCGTCATCGTCGCCGAGATCGGCCTCGACATGGGGCGCTTCCCCACGGCCGCCCACCTCATCTCCTGGGCCGGCCTGTGCCCGCGCCACGACGAGAGCGCGGGCAAGCGCCGCTCGACCAGGCTCCGCCCGGGCGACCCGTGGCTGAAGACGCTGCTGGTGCAGGTCGCCTGGTGCGCCACCCGGGCGAAGGACACCTACCTGCGGGCGCTCTTCGGCCGCCTCAGGGCGCGGCGCGGGCCGCGCAAGGCCATCGTGGCCGTCGCGGCCTCGATCCTGACCGCCATCTACTGGATGCTCCGCCGCGGCGTCGCCTACCAGGACCTCGGCGCCGACCACTTCGAGAGGCGCGACCGCGCCCGCCTCGCCGCGCGCCTCACCCGCAAGCTTCGTGAACTCGGGTTCGACGTCACCTTGGCCGAACCTGCGCCCGCATGACGGTTTCATCCTAGCTTCGCCGAGCTGGTACGCGAGGCGCTGCCCGAGCACGCCCGCGGCAAGCCGGTCGAGGTCTGGTTCCAGATGCTATGAGGGTGGGCATCACCGACTGTGACGGGTGTCCACCCCACGCAAGGGAGCCACCCG
>DASRYP010000942.1:0-7271 GCA_035687165.1 Actinoplanes sp.
ACGCTCGGCGGCGGGGTGGCCAAGCTCTGGCTGGACGGGCGGGTCACAGCCACCCTCAAGGAGAGCGTGCCGCAGATCGGCGCGCCGGAGGCCTGGGCCGCCGGCTACGACGGCCACGGTGTCAAGGTCGCCATGCTGGACACCGGCGTGGACGCCACCCACCCCGACCTGGCCGGCCGGGTCAGCGTGGCCCAGGACTTCAGCGGCAGCGGCAACACCGACGACCACTTCGGGCACGGCACCCACGTGGCCTCGATCGCGGCCGGTGCGCAGGGTGTCGCGCCGGGCGCGCGACTGCTGGTCGGCAAGGTGCTCGACGACTCCGGCTCCGGCTCCGACTCGCAGGTCATCAGCGGCATGGAGTGGGCTGCGGCCCGCGCCGACGTGGTCAGCATGAGCCTCGGCGACTCCTCGGCGGGTGCGGACGGTCCGCTCACCCAGGCGGTGAACGACCTGACCGCCGCCACCGGTGCGCTGTTCGTCGTCGCGGCCGGCAACGACGGTCCCGGCTTCGGCACGGTTGCCTCGCCCGGTAACGCCGCCGCCGCGCTGACCGTGGGTGCGGTCGACGGAACGGATCGCATCGCCGAGTTCTCCAGTCGGGGCCCGCTGACCGATGCGCGCATCGCCAAGCCCGAGGTGACCGCGCCGGGCGTGAACATCGTGGCTGGTCGGGCCGAGGGCACCACGCTCGGCACCCCGATCGACGCCCACTACGTGACCCTCTCGGGCACCTCGATGGCGACGCCGCACGTGGCCGGTGAGGTCGCTCTGCTCAAGCAGCGGCACCCGGACTGGACCGCGGCGCGGCTCAAGGCGGCCGTGGTCGGCGCGACAGACCCGGTGCCGGGCGCCGACGTCTTCACCGCCGGCGCGGGCCGGGTCGACGCGGCACGGGTGCTGGGTGACGTCACCAGCAAGCAGCCCGTCGTCTCGCTCGGCACGACCGGCACGACCGCGCCGTTGCTGTGGTCGAACACCGGGACTGCCCTGCGGCTGGACGCGGTCGTTCAGGACCGGTCGGGCAAGACGGTTTCGACGCGAGCTGCCACGCTCTCGGCCAGCACGGTCAAGGACAAGGCGACCCTGCGGATCGACCGGTCGGCACTCCGCGGCCGTACGGGCTTCTTCGCCGCGATCGTCACCGCCCGTACGGGAAGGGGTGAGTTGGTCAGCCGCACGCCGGTGACCTTCGAGATCCCGGCGCCCCGGCATCAGGTGACCGTCGCGACCAAGCCGATGCCGGACGCCTACGAGGAGGGGACGACCTTCGTCGCCGCCACCCTGATCAACGAGGACGACCCGGCGGTGAGCAGCCGCTCCGTCAGCGGCGAACCGGGCGAGACCCTGACCTTCACCGACGTGCCGGCCGGTCGCTACGCCGTGCAGACCATGTACTTCAGCAACCCGGCCGACTTCGAGAGCCAGCGGATGACCACGCTCTTCGACGAGGTCCTGCTGAACCGGGACGTGTGGGTCAAGGGGGATCCGGCCCGGGCCAAGCCGCTCAACGCCACGGTGGACGGCGTGGACACCCGGATCGACGAGGTGTCGCTCTCGACCTTCCGGACGGCGGCCAGTGGGCTCTCCTGGAGCCAGCAACTCATCGTGTACGGCATCGACCCCGTACGCCTCTCGGTCGGCCCGATCCCGCGGCCGCTCGCCGGCACCCAGCGGGTCTACACGTCGTACAGCCTGGTTTCCCGCACTGTGCAGCCCACTCCGTTCCACTACGACTTGCTCCGGGCCCACCCGAACGGGATGTCCACCGGGGAGAACTACCGGGTGACGCACGCCGAGCAGGCGAAGCTGGCCCGGATCGACCAGCATGCGGATGTGATGACCTTCCCGTACGAGGTGATTCCGTCGATGCGGCGCTGGGGCTTTACCCCGCAGGGCGAGAACGTGTCGCACAGCTTCACCTCGGGGCTGCCCGCGGTGCGGACCGACTACGTCTCTCCCGGATTCCAGTGGCAGGACGAGGGCCGGTTCAGCCAGCTCGGGCAGGAAGGCCTCCGGACGTACGCTCCGGGTAGCCGCACCCAGAAGTTCTGGGGCCGCCAGCCGGTGCACTCCGACTGGTACGACGACCCGGCCGGCGCGGTCTGGGGCTGTGCCGTCCCGCCGTCACGTAGCTCGGGGAACTTGCACTTCGATCTGACCACCCAGACCGAGTCGCACGACCGTACGGACTGCCTGGCCGGCGGCTCGGTCCTGTTCACGCGGCAGCTTTCGCTCCTCCGCAACGGCAAGCTGGTCGGCACCAGGGCGGCTTCGCGGGCCGACTTCTCGGTGCCGCGCGACTCCGCCGACTACCGGCTGACGTTCGACGTGGACATGAGCCGAATCCAGACCGTATCGACGAAGACCAGTACGGCCTGGACGTTCCGGTCGGCCGGGCCGTCGGGCGTAGGCAGTGTCCGGTTGCCGCTACTCGCGGTCGACTACGACTTGGCGCTCGACCACGAGAACCACGCGACGGGGGCGCCGGCCGCCTTCACCGTGCGGCAGTCGCGGGAGATCAGGACCCAGCGGGTCACCGCCTTCACCGTGCGCACCTCGGTGGATGAGGGCAAGACCTGGAAGTCCGCCGTGGTCAAGCGGGCCGGTGCCGGCTACCGCGCCGTGCTGCCGGTCCCGCCCGCGGGCGGCTTCCTCTCGCTGCGCGTGACCGCCACGGCCGACGGCGGTAGTGGCATCGATCAGACGATCATGCACGCGTACGCCGGAGTCTGAGCACAGGCAGGAAGAAGGCCCGGTCCCCGTGGGGGCCGGGCCTTCTCTGTCAGCGTTGACCGATCAGCAGTTGGTGGTGCCCGGGGACACCTTGGTCCACTTGCAGGTGTCGATCTGCTTGTTGGCGGCGGTGCGGAGGTATGCGGTCTCGCCGCTGTTGTTCCAGACGTAGCCGTTCTTGCCGGCGCGACCCCAGTAGCGGTTGATCGCCGTGGTCGTGCCCTTGCCGCTGTGTACGAGCAGCTCGGAGCCGGCCCTCAGGGTCAGGCTCGGGAACTTGTAGACGATGTTCTGCTGGTCCCGCACGGTCCAGCCGTTCAGGTTGATGTTGGCCTTCGTCGTGTTCTTCAGCTTGAAGAACTCGGTGTTCAGGCTGCCGTTGCTGCCCGAGTCGGTGCCGGGCGCGTCGTACTGGATCCGGCTGAAGATCACCGTGCCGGTCGCCGGGCCGGTCTGGCCGACCCCGGTGACGTGGGTGGCGTGCGACTCGGAGGTCGCGCCGAGCACAGCGTTCGAGGTGTCGCCGTCGACGATCGCGCGATAGGTGTGCTCACCGTGGGCGAGGCCGGTGAAGGTGGTGGCGAAGCCGGCGGATTGGCCGTCGTCCTGACTGATCGTCTCGATGCTCCGCACCGTGGCGAAGGTGCCGTCGGCGGCCTTCTTCTGAATGTGCACCTTGAGGCCGGGCTGGGCCGGAGAGACGCTGCCGTTCGCGACGAGCTGGCCGTTGGCGGGCGAGGTGACCCAGAAGGTCACCGCGATCCGACTCTTGACGATGATCGGGTCGGACTTGACGGCACCCTGGCGGACCTGGAAGTAGAAGCCCGAGTCGAGCCAGCGAGTGATCGAGAACTTGCCGGCCGTGTCGGCTTTCGCCGTGACGGGGCCGCCGCCGTGCTCCCAGTCGTCGGCGGGCTGGAGATCGCCGACGCCGAAGACGTACGCCGTCTCGTAGAGCTGGACAGTCGTGCCGGGGTCGGCGGTGCCGGTCAGGGTGAACTGCGCGTAGCCCTTCACCTCGGACGGGCCCTTAATGGTTGGCTTGGCGGCAGCAGATGCCGGGGCGGCAAGGGCGATTGTCGCCGCGACCCCGATCACTGCGGCTTGGGATACGAGCCTGGTGATCATTCGCAGCAGTCTACGGAGGAAGTGCCACCGCCGGATGACCCGGTAGGACAATTGCGATGATCCGTCAGGACGCCGGCGAAGACGCTTTTCGGCGATGGCTTCCGACATGGTTGGGGCGATTTATCCGGTCGACATTCCGCAGCACCTCTTCCGCGAGCGAGATGCGGTAGCGGTACGTGATTCCCTCGTCACGGATGACGAAATCGTCGGCGTCCGGCCCGTGCCACGTGAGAATCATCTGACCGTATCGCTCGGCCAGTTTGACCAGAGCTGGGAAGTTGTCCACATTGAGCACGGGTGTGCCGGGTGGGTTCACCATCGGCTCCACGTGCACCAGGAGATGTGGATGGCGCTGTTCGATGGCCGCACGAGTCCTGAGTGGCGTATTTCGACGGATGAGAAAGAAGACCGCCATGGCGCCGGCTGTGGCGACGAGAAATAGGAAGATCGCGTACGACCGGGCACTCGCGGCACTCATCACCTGGTGTCCGAAGATGGTGATGTCGCGGGATTCAACTGTTGTTACGGGAGTGGCGCTCGCCGATCCGGCCAGCGAGCTTCCGCCGGCGAGCACCAGTTGTACGGAGTTCATCTGGAGCTGCGTGACGGAAGTGAAGGGCGCGAGGTCGTCCGAGGTCACTGTTCCGCGCAGCGCGATCGTGACCGGGTTGCCGGCCTGCACGCCGATCGCCCGCGAGGCGGCGTCGGCCCGGTTGCTCATCGCCCGCAGGTTGAGCTTCGTAGTCGTGTCGTAGGTCGTGCCGTCGAAGGGTCTGGCCGCGATCAGGGTCACCGTGGTATGCCAGCCGGTGCCATTGGTCAGCTCGGCGGTGAGACCGAACGTGCCGCTCGGCCCTTCGTAGTGGGCTCGCAGGTCGACGACGTCCGTCAGTTTCCGGAAGATCGGGTCGGGCGAGGTGACCGTGGTGCCGTCGTAGGCCGGCGACCGCGGCACCTTCGCCGAATAGGAGAACGTCGTCGACTGGCTGGGCCGGCCCGGCTCGGTGACGTTTTGGGTGACCGGTCGCATCCAGCCGATGACGGCAAGTCCGAGCGCCAGGCCGGCGAGAGCGGCGACCACGGCGGCCAGGGTGCGGACCGGGGCAGGCATGCGCTCGATGGTCTTCACGACCCTCGCTGCCTGAGCCCACGAGCCACCTTGGCGAGACATCGCCTTCACTTTCTTCTTACGCCGACCCCGCGGAACCTGCCGACGGGTCACCGTCGCCGTCGCCCCACCGCTGAGGACCAGGAAGCTGAGCATCCCGAGTCCGGTCGGACTGAGTAGCGGCCTCAGCCAGATGCCGCCGTTCGGGACGTGCAGGACCGGGCGACCGATCATTTCCGCCACGTTCGGCCGTAGCGGGTCGGTCGACGCGTTGTTGTCGCCCTTCAGGACGAACCCGCTCTTCTGGTCACCACCGATGATGCGATGAAGGACCTTCTGTCCTGGTCTGGAACCATGGTAAGCGGCGATCTGTCCGACACGATACGAATCGTCCTTTGCGACGATGACGAGGTCGTCCTGGTAGTAGATCGGGTTCATGCTGACGCCGGTGGTGACCACGTACGAGACGCGGCCGGTGACGACCGCCCAACCGCCGATGGCCGTCATCACGAAGATGACGGCCACGACGGTCTTGCGAAAGCTCTTGTTCCGGATGGCCAAATCTCCCTGGGCCGACGCTGTCAGGAACAGCGTGGCAGAGGAGAGGCGAAGAAAGTGGGGGTTAGCTGACGGTGACTGTCATCGCGGTGAGACCCGTGTAGTACCCGCCGGTGCCGGCGTGAGTGCCGGCGTCCGTAGCGGTGCAGGCCATCGTGAGCCCGGAGATCGTCGCGGGGCAATAGAACATGTCAGCCGCCGGCGAGCCGCCACCGAATCCGGTTCCGGCGGCGGTGAGGGCCACCGTGCGGCCGTTGCCGGCGGTGAACGTGAGGGTCACCGTGTTCACCTGGGTCTTGGCCGAGGAGTCCGCGAATCCGTACACAATGTCGGAGAGCACGGCGCCCGAGACGTTCTGAGTGATGGAGCCGCCGACGACCTGTGCCGAGGAGGCAAGGCCGCTAACCCCGAGGCCCGTGCCGGTCAGTGCGGTACTGCCCGCAGCCACTGCACCGGCTACTGCGACTCCGGCGGTGATCTGAAGAATGTTGCGCATGAGTTCGTTCCCCCCGTTGTTGGTCTCTGACACCTGATGAATCGACACCGGGCCTGGCCGCGTAATGGTTTGTGACACTTGCCAGGATTTCTCGGGAGTCGGCGGCACAGCAGTGCACAACGACCCCGGGCGGCCTCGTTCGTCCCGGAGCCGGCACCGCGCCCAGGTGGTGGCGAACGGTTTGAGACAGTGGGGGAAATGCCTGAACGGGAACTCCACGCCGACTGCGCGCGCTGCGCCGCCCTTTGCTGCGTCGCGCCCGCCTTCGCCCGATCGTCCGACTTCGCCATCGACAAGCCGGCCGGTACGGCGTGCCGCAACCTGGGCGACGATTTCCGCTGCACGATCCACCAGCGGCTGGAGACGAGCGGTTTTCACGGCTGTGTGGTCTTCGACTGCTTCGGCGCGGGGCAGCGGCTCACCCAGGAGACCTTCGGCGGCCGGGACTGGCGTACGGCGCCTGAGTTGGCCGGACCGATGTTCGCGAGCCTGCCGATCATGCGGCAGCTGCACGAACTCCTCTGGTACCTCACCGAGGCGCTGAAACTGCGGGAGGCCCGCCGCGTACACCCGAAGTTGCGGGACGCGCTGGCCGAGACCGACCACCTCGCGGCCGGCCCGTCCGCGCGGCTGCGGACCCTCGACGTGGACGCGCAACGCCGCCGGGTGAACCCGCTGCTGCAGCAGGCCAGCGAGCTGGCGCGCGCCTCGATCCAGGGCCGGCGGGATCACCGTGGGGCCGACCTGATCGGCCGCCGGATGCGCGGGGCCGACCTGCGCGGGGCGAGCTTCCGCGGCGCGCTATTGATCGGGGCCGACCTGCGCGACGCCGACCTGCGCCGGGCCGATCTCACCGGAGCGGACCTCAGGGGTGCGGACCTGCGCGGCGCCGACCTGACCGGAGTGCTCTTCCTCACCGATTCTCAGCGAAGAGCGGCGGTCATGTAGGTCGAACGGAAACGGATCAGCCCTACGATGAGCTGATGCAGGATGTGTCGGGTGTGGTTTGGCTGCTGACCGTTCTCGGCATCATCGGTCTGCTGCTCTACGACTTCTTCTTCCACGTGCGCAAGGCGCACATCCCCACGATCCGCGAGGCCGCCCGGTGGACGGCGATCTACGTGACGATCGCGATCCTGTTCGGCATCGGCGTGCTGGTCCTCGGCGGCAGCGACATGGGCGCGGAGTACTTCGCCGGCTACGTCACCGAGAAGGCGCTGTCGGTCGACAACCTGTTCGTCTTCC
>DASRYP010000943.1:0-2047 GCA_035687165.1 Actinoplanes sp.
CGGGCGCCGGTGTGCAGGCAGAACGACGGGTAGTCGTCCTCGGGGTCGTAGACGTGCGGTCCCACGTCCACGACGTCGTGCCCCTGCTTGATCAGGTGGTTGACGAGGTGCATCTTCAGCTCGTAACCGGCGTGGTCGGAACCCAGGTAGACGCGCATGGTCTCACTCTCTCAGAAGGGCCGGCGATCAGCTGACACGGCCCGCTAAAAGCGCAGGGCCGCACGGAGGTAGGAGGCGACCTGATCGGTCGCCACCCGCGCGTCGTCGATCACCGCGAGCTTGCGGGCGAAACCATGATTCACCCCCATGTAGCGGGTGTGCACCACGGGGACCCCGGCGGCCAGCAGCGCGTCGGCGTAGTCCGCGCCCTCGTCGCGCAGGGCGTCGTACTCGGCTGTGATGATCAGCGTGGGCGGCATCCCGGCGAGGTCTTCCACGGCCAGCGGGGCGACGTCGGGCGTGAACCGGGTCATCGGATCGGGGGCGTAGGTCGCCCAGGCGAGCTTCATCGCGGCCCGATCCAGCCCGTACGAGCCGACCTCGTCGAACGACTCCGAGGCGGTCATCGGATCGATCGCCGGGTAGATCAGCACCTGCAGGTCGAGCGGGGTGGCCGCGTCCCGCTGGCGGCGTGCCGCCACGGTGGCCAGCTGCCCGCCCGCGCTGTCGCCGCCGATCGCCAGGCGTGCCGGGTCGACGCCGAGTTCCGGACCGGACCTGCGCACAAACGCCAGAACGGCCTCGACGTCCTCCAGCGCGGCCGGGAACACGTGTTCGGGGGCGAGCCGGTAACCGACGGAGAGCACCGCGCAGCCGGACCGGTCGGCGATGCGACGACAGACCCGGTCGACGGTCTCGATGCTGCCGTAGCACCAACCGCCGCCGTGCAGGTAGACGAAGAGCGGGGCGTCGACCCGGGTCGCGTAGAGCCGGGCCGGCACTCCCCCGGCGTCGACGTCGGCGACCACGGGCAGCGGGAACGCCGGGCCGGTCTCGACCTCGACGGCGTCCTCCATCGCCTGCCGGAGGTAGGCCAGCTGCTCGGCGGGACCGGCGAACTCGGCAGGCGGCCGCGCACGAAGCCCGGCCGCCGCGGTCACCTGTGGGTTGAGGGCCATCCTGATCAGTCGAGCTGGGCCAGGACCAGGCCGCCGCGCGCCTTGGGGGTGAACCAGGTGCTCTTGCGGGGCAGCTTCTGCCGTTCGAGATTCACCCGGACGAAGTCGTCCACGGTCACCGGCGCGATCAGCACGGCCAGCTCGGACCGGCCCGCGTCGACCTCGCCGCGCAGCCACTCGGCCGGGTAGTCGCCGCCCACGTAGTTGACGCGCTTGTCGCCCGGGTCGAGCCCCAGCACGTCGCGCAGCAGCACCCGCTCGACCAGGGCGTGATCGAGGTTGTCGACGTCGGCCAGGTGGGTGTTGACCGGAAGGCCGACCGCGAAGGTGCGACCCGTGTCGTTGCCCGCGCCTGGTCCTTCGGACGGCGCGGAGAACCCGGGCGGGCCGGCGGCGTACAGCTCGATCGTGCCCTTGCCCGGGATTCGCGCGGGTCGCGGCACCTCGGTGACGGTCGCGCCGCCCGCGCGGAGCCGCGCCAGGAGCTCGTCGAGAGACAGCGGCAGCTCACTGATGAGGCGGTTGTAGGGCTGGATGGCCACCGAGGCGGGCGTGGTGACGACGGCCAGGAAGCGGGTCAGCCCGGCTGTCTGCGCGGCCAGGCTGCGGTGATTGCCGTCGGCGACGACGAGTTCGCCCTCGCCGGCCAGCGCGGTCAGCTCGTCCCGCAGCGGGCCGGGGCCGAGCACCCAGATGGCGTGCGTGCGGCCGGTCTGGTCGACGTCGGTCGCGACGGGCGGGCCCGCGCTGTCGGTGGCGGCGGTGAGGGCCGCGTGCAACTGGTCGCCCTTCGCCGTCTGCAGCAGCAGTACCGGCGAGAGCAGCGTCGACACCGCCTCGGCCAGGGCCACGCGCTCGCGGACCTTCTCGAGGAAGACGTCCTCGTTGCGGATCACCAGGCCGGGCTCGTCGGCGCTGGTGGAGATCTG
>DASRYP010000944.1:0-13635 GCA_035687165.1 Actinoplanes sp.
TGGCCGAGAACTCGGGCGGCGCGCACTGCCTGAAGTACGGCTTCACCACCAACCACGTGACCGGCCTGCGGATCGTCACCCCCGACGGCGAGCAGGTGCGCCTCGGCGGGCGAGCGCTCGACCCGCCGGGGTACGACCTGATCGGCGCGTTCGTCGGCTCGGAGGGCACGCTCGGCGTCGCCACCGAGGTGACGGTCAAGCTGACCCGCCTGCCCGAGTCGGTGCGCACGCTGCTCGCGGCCTTCCCCGGCATCGACCAGGCCGGCGCGGCCACCTCGGCGATCATCGCGGCCGGCGTGGTGCCGGCGGCGATCGAGATGATGGACGCGCTCGCCATCGAGGCCGCCGAGGCCGCCGTCGCCTGCGGCTATCCGCCCGGCGCGGCGGCGGTGCTGATCGTCGAGCTGGACGGTCCGGCGGCCGAGGTCGAGGCCCAGTTCGTGCAGGTCACCGACCTGTGCCGGCACGCGGGCGCGTTCGAGATCCGGATCGCGGCCGACGACGCCGAACGCGCGCTGTTCTGGAAGGGCCGGAAGTCGGCGTTCGCCGCGGTCGGCCGGATCAGCCCCGACTACATCGTGCAGGACGGCGTGATCCCGCGAACGGCGCTGCCCGAGGTGCTGCGGCGCATCAGCGACCTGGCCGGCGAGCACGGCGTGCGGGTGGCGAACGTCTTCCACGCGGGCGACGGCAACCTGCATCCGCTGGTGCTCTTCGACGCCCGGGTGAGCGGCGAGGCCGAGCGGGCCGAGAAGGTGTCGGGCGCGATCATCGACCTCTGCATCGAGTACGGCGGGTCGATCACCGGCGAACACGGCGTCGGCATGGACAAGGCGAAATACCTGCCCCGCATGTTCGGCGAGGACGACCTGGACACGATGCAGCTCGTCCGCTGCGCGTTCGACCCCGACCACCTCGCCAACCCGGGCAAGGTCTTCCCGACGCCGCGCCTGTGCGGTGAACGGCCGGGCGGGCAGGTCGCCGCGCGGTTCCCGGGCGTGGAGGTCTACTGATGGCGGTCCTCGACGAGCTCACCCGGCCGGCCGGCGACGACGACCACGTCGGTGGGGTGCCGGCCCGGCTGGTCGCGTCACCCAAGTCGACCGAGGAGGCGGCCGCGCTGATCGCCGCCACCCCGGGCCTCGCCGTCGTCGTGCGCGGCGGCGGGACGAAGCTGCACTGGGGGCCGCCGCCACGCGAGCTCGACCTGATCATCGACACGCGGCGACTGACCGGGATGGTCGAGCACGCGGCCGGCGACCTGATCACGGTCCTCAGGGCCGGGACCCCACTGCGCGAGCTGAACCTCGGCGACCAGCAACTCGCGATCGACTCACCCGCGCGGGCGACGGTCGGCGGCACAGTGGCGACCGGGGCGAGCGGACCCCGGCGGTTGCACTACGGCACGGCGCGCGACCTGCTGATCGGCATCACCGTCGTGCGGGCCGACGGCAAGGTCGCGCGTTCCGGCGGCAAGGTGGTCAAGAACGTCGCCGGCTACGACCTCGGCAAGCTCTACACCGGGTCGTACGGGACTCTCGGGCTGATCACCGAGTGCGTGTTCCGCCTGCATCCCCGGCCCGCGGCGGCCCGGTACGTGCGCTCGACGGCACCGGCTCAAGCGGTCTCGGCGATCCTCGCCGCGCAGGTCGCGCCGACCGCGATCGAGATCGACTCGGCCACGGGCGAGCTGGCGGTGCTGCTCGAGGGGACTCCGGCCGGCGTCCGGGATCGGTCCGCTCTGGTGGAGAAACTCCTGGCCGGCGAGGTGAGCGAGGAGGCGCCGAGCTGGTGGGGGCGCGACCCGTGGACGCCGGACCAGATCGGGATGAAGCTGTCGGTGCCGCTGTCGAAGGTGGGATCGCTGCTCGACTCGGGGTCGGCGGTGCGCGGGTCGGCCGGGACCGGGGTGTTGTACGCGGCGGCGCGGGACATCACCGAGGTCGAAGGGCTGCGGGCGCACTGCGTCCGCAGTGGTGGTCACGCCGTCGTCCTGACCGCCCCTGCTCCCGTGCGGGAGATCTTGGACATGTGGGGGCCGACGCCCGGGCTCGCACTCATGCGCCGGGTCAAGAACCAGTTCGATCCCGAACACCGTTTCGCACCCGGGCGCTTCGTGGGAGGCATCTGATGGTCGACGCGACATGGGGCACCGGCGAACCGCCGCGCGAGGTGCTGAGACGTGATGTGCTGGGAGGGGTCGACGAAGGCGCGTTCGACGATCGGCACCCGCCCCGGGCGGACCAGATCGCGGACTGCGTGCACTGCGGCTTCTGCCTGCCGAGCTGCCCGACGTACGTGCTGTGGGGCGCGGAGGCGGACTCGCCCCGCGGCCGCATCTACCTGATGAACGAGGGCGTCAACGGCGAGCCGCTGAGCGAGTCGATGGTCGCCCACTTCGACGCGTGCCTGGGCTGCATGGCCTGCGTGCCGGCGTGCCCGTCGGGGGTGAAGTACGACCGGCTCATCGAGGACACGCGAGCCCAGGTCGAGCGGCGTTTTCCGCGCGGACCCCGGGACCGGGCGCTGCGGACGGCGATCTTCGCGCTGTTCCCGTACCCGCGTCGGCTCCGACTGCTGCGGGGGCCGCTGCGGGCGTACCAGAACACGGGTCTGCGACGGCTGGTGGCGCGGTCGGGTCTGCTGGAGCGGCTCGGCCCGACCCTGGCGACGCTGGAATCGCTGGCGCCGCGCCTGCGCAAGGTCGCGCCGCCGCCCCGCCGGGTCGCGGCCCGCGGCACCCGGCGGGCCGTCGTGGGCATGCTGACCGGGTGCGTTCAGGGCGCGTTCTTCCCCGAGGTCAACTCCGCGACCGTACGCGTCCTGGCCGCGGAAGGCTGCGACGTGGTGATCCCGCCCGGACAGGGGTGCTGCGGCGCGCTGAGCGTCCACAACGGGCGGCGCGACGAAGCGGCCCGGTTCGCGCGGCGGCTGATCGACACGTTCGAGAACACGGGCATGGACTACTTCGTGGTCAACGCGGCCGGGTGCGGGTCGTCCTTGAAGGACTACGGCGAACTGCTCGCCGACGATCCCGCCTACGCCACCCGGGCGAAACACTTCGCGGCCAAGGTCCGTGATCTGAGCGAGGTGCTGGTCGAACTGGGACCGGTCGCTCCGCGCCACCCGCTGCCCCGCACGGTCGCCTATCACGACGCCTGCCACCTGGCCCACGCCCAGGGCATCCGGGCGCAGCCCCGAGCCCTGCTGCGCGGCATCCCCGGCCTCGAGCTGCGCGAGATCGCCGATCCCGAGCTGTGCTGCGGCTCGGCGGGCGTCTGGAACATCCTCAACCCGGTGCCGGCGGCCGAACTGGGCGACCGCAAGGCCGCGAACGTGCTGGCCACGGGCGCCGAACTGCTCGTCACCGCCAACCCGGGGTGTCTCATGCAGGTCGCGGCCGCCCTGCGCCGCCGGGGTGGATCGATCGCGCTCGCCCACACCGCCCAGGTTCTCGACGCCTCGATCCGCGACCTCGGGCGGGAGACTCAGCGCCAGGAGCAGGTGACGCCTCGATAGGGCGGGGCGGTCGCCACCGTGCCGCTCGGCCGCCGCGACGCGGTCGCGCCGCGCCACAGGGTCTTGCCCTTCCACGTCCACCAGGTCTCGGTCGTCCGGGCCGCGGTGATGGCGCCGGTGGCCGGGTCGCGGTCGAACGCGGCGCTGCCCTCGACCAGTTCCGGCCGGCCGTCACCGTTCACGTCGGCGCAGCCGAGGCCGGCCGTGTACTCGAGGGACGTACCGGTCGGGAAGTCCTGCCCGATCAGCACCAGCCCGTCGGAGGTGCTGGAGACGAGGCGCAGGACGGATCCGGTCCGCAGTACGACCTCCTCGCCGGGTTCACCGTCGAGGTCGAGGTCCTCGATCACCTCGGGCTGGTCGACGCCGGGGAGCGGGAGGTCGGAGACCCGGCCCGCGGCCAGCACCGCGCGGGCGGTCCAGCCGCCGGCCCGGCGGTAGAGCAGCATCGTGTCGGTGCGGCCGTCCCCGTCCAGGTCGGTGCGGACGGCGCTGCGGCAGACCGAGTCGGGCGGCAGGAATGCGTTCGGCTCGGTGTTCCGGCACGGCGCGGTGCCGAGCCGGGCGAGCTTCGCGGCCTCGGCCGACGGGAACTCGCCGGTCGGCAGGTCATGGGTAAGCGACGTCCAGGTGCCGTCGAGGGCGATGCAGAGCCGGTAGTTGCGACCGAGCCCGGCGGTCTGCCGCACGATGCCGACGTCCTCGGGTGGCAGGCCCAGGTCGGAGAGCCGGGCGGGGTAGGTGAGCAGGTTGGCGTCGGCCATCCCGAAGACGTAGCCGTCGCGCGCGGTCTCGTCGCACGGCCAGCGCAGCGGCGGGGTGGTGACCAGCGCGGCGACCGCGGTGGTGACCCGGTCGCCGGCGAGGCTGGTGTTCGACCAGACCAGCCCGGCCGGGGGCAGCGCGCCGGTGAGGTCGTCCCGCGTCGCCGCCCCGTACAGCCGCTCCTGGGTCGCGACCACCGCGGCGGGGATGGCGCCGCCCGGTTCGTTGAGCGCCTTGTGCGGGATGACCGGGCTGCGTTCGGCGATCACGCGCCTGCTGTCGTTGTCGAGGGCCTGGTCCCGGACGAGCGGATCGAGTACGGCGGGCAGGTCGCGGATCGCCGTGCGGACCGCCCGGTCGACGGCTTCCCGCTCCTGCTTCGCCTGCTTCTCGGCGGCGACGGCGGCGTCCTCGGGCAGGATCCGCTCCCCGGCCAGGGCCTGCGTCACGCAGCCGAGGACCTGGTCGCCGATCTGGGTCGGCCGCTGCGCGAGGGCGCAGCGCACCGCCTCGACCGTGACGCCGGCCGGGACGTACGCGGAACTCATGACTTCGACGACGTACTCGGCGACGGTCACGTCGAGCCCGCCGCGGGTCACGAAGTCGATCGTGTCGAAGCTGCCCGGCAGGGCCAGGTCGAGCGTGCCCTGCCCGGGCAGGAACGTGTGGTCGCGGTCAGCCGCGGCGAGCCGCTGCCAGATCGTGTCGGCCAGGCTCGTCCCGGCCGGGGCCGCGACCCACATCCGCGGGTAGGCGCCCAGCTCGGCGAACTGCCCGGACGCCCGATCGCTGACCACCCGCAGCAGGGCCGGACGGTCGGCCGCCCCCGCGGCCACGCAGGTCCGCACGCCGGCGCCCTCGACCCGCGCGGTCCAGCGCTCCGACCGGATGGTGCCGCAGTTCGGGTCGGCCGAGTCGCGCGCCCCGGTCCCCGGCGCGAGATCGGGCGCGGTGACGTCGGCGCGCGCCGCGGAGGTGATCGAGAGCTGCCCAACGGTCGCCGTGATCGTGCGGGCCGCGCCGTCGACGACGCCGCCCGCGCGGCTCCAGACGCCGTCGACGTCGCGCGCCACCAAGGTGGCCAGGCCCGCGGTGGTGGTGGTCAGGGGCAGGGTGACCGTGGCCGACGTCCGCAGCGTTCCGGCCCCGAGCGCGATGTCGACCGGTTCGGTGAGCCAGGTGAGGCCGTCCGGCGCCTCGATGCTCGGCCGGGGGGCGATGCGCACCTCGGTGTCCTCGGTCAGCGCGCCCGGTCCGAACCGGACCGAGACCCCGTCGTCGGTCGTGATCGTGCCGCCGACGGCCGCCGTGATCAGCGCTACGGTCGCGGGAGAGCGTAGCGACCAGGCGACGACACCGCCGACCGCCAGCAGCACGACCGCCACGACGGCGGCCAAGGCCACGCGCACGAATCTCCTCCTGGGTCCCGGAGAACCCACGGTAGGAATGTGCCTCAAGTGTGGTGCACCTCCGTGCGGGCACGACCGTACGGCTATTCGACGGCCGACTCCCCCAATTCGGACCAGTCATCCTGATCAACAGGCTGACCCACGATCTTGGGAGTGGCCCGCAAATATCGCGGCAGGTCCTGCTGTGCCTGCTTGACATGGGCCGACCCGACGTACGCGGCACCGGCACCGCCGTCCCGGAATGCCTCGACCAGCACCTCTGCGGTCGGGTCGTCGAGGCCGCGGGACCAGTGCGGTGCTCAGTGCGTGAATTCGGGTTCAGATGATGACAACGGTGTTTCCGGCTCGCCACGCGGTTCGTCGGGTTCGCGGGCGAGCCGGCTCGGCCACCACATGTGCCGCCCGATGTCGAGGTTGAGCGCGGTGACCAGCACCGAACGCACCACCAGCGTGTCGAGCAGGACGCCGAACGCCACCGCGAACCCGATCTCGACGAACGCGACCAGGGGCAGGCTGGCCAGCGCCGCGAACGTGCCGGCCAGCACGATGCCGGCCGAGGTGATCACGCCGCCGGTGGCGCCCAGGCCGATCAGGGCGCCGCGTCGGGTGCCGTACTGCTGGGCCTCCTCACGCACCCGGGTCATCAGGAAGATGTTGTAGTCGATGCCCAGCGCCACCAGGAAGACGAAGACGAAGAGCGGGAACGACGTGTCCTCGGCCGGGAAGCCGAAGATGTGGCGGAACACGAGCGTGCTGATCCCGAGTGCGGCGGCGAACGAGAGCACCACGGTCGCGATCAGGATCACCGGCGCGACGATGGCCCGGAGCAGCAGCCCGAGAATGATCAGCACGACCAGCAGCACCAACGGGATGATCAACCGATTGTCATGATCATTGGCGTTGTTGATGTCGAGGATGGTCGCGGTGCCGCCGCCGACCTTGGCGTTCGCGCCGGGTATCGCGTGCAAGGCGTCCCGGGCGCGTTCCACGGTCCGCTGGGCGGCCTTGCTGTCCGGCGCGGTGGTCAGGGTGCCGTCGATCAGGGCGAGGTTGTCACGGATCACCGGCTCGGTGACCGCGCTGATGCCGGGCACCGCCGCGAAGGCCTGCCGAACCTGAGCGGCGTTCGCCGCGGCGGCGATCACCGTGACGGGCTGCCCGGCGCCGGCCGGGAAGTGTCGAGCCAGGGCCCGGTCGGCAACGGTGGAGGGCTGTTCGGTGGTGAACTGGTCGGCCTGGCTGAGCCCGTTCGCGTTGAGTTGCAGCAGGCCCAGGGCCATCGCGCCGAGCACGATCGACGTGGTGATCCAGACGCGCCGCGGGTGGTGGGCGATGCGGCCGCCGAGCCGGGCCCAGATGCCGGTCGCGGTCGGCTCGGGGGTGCCGAACTTCGGCCGCACCGGCCAGAACAGCCAGCGGCCGAAGATCACCAGCAGCGCCGGGAGCAGCGTGATCATCGCGGCCAGGCCGACTACGACGCCGATCGCGGCGACCGGGCCGAGCCCGCGGGTCGAGTTCAGCTCGGCCAGGGTCAGGCAGGACATGCCGATCGCCACGGTCGCCGCGCTCGCGATGATCGCCGGGCCGGCCCGGTGCAGGGCGAGCTGCATCGCCTCGTGCCGGTCCTCGTGCCGGCGCAGCTCCTCGCGGTAGCGCGCGACCAGGAGCAGGGCGTAGTCGGTGCCGGCGCCGAAGACGAGCACGGTCAGGATGCCCGCGCTCTGCGCGTTGACCGTCAGCCCGGCGTGCTTGGCGAGCAGGTAGATGACGCCTTGCGCACTGGCCAGGGCCACGCCCGCGGTCGCGATCGGCAGGATCCAGAGGACCGGGCTGCGATAGGTGATGAGCAGGATGATCGCGACGACGAGGAGGGTCGTGTAGAGCAGCGTGCCGTCGATGCCCTCGAAGGCGCCGGCCGAGTCGGCCGCGACCGCCACCGGACCGGCCAGGAAGACCTGCAGGCCTGGTGGCGCGTCGGCCGCGGCGAGGCCCTTGATGCTGTCGGCGACACCGATGAGTTTGTCCCAGCCGTCGGCGTCGATGCGGACCGGGACGATGACCTGGACGGCCTGTTTGTCCTGCGACTCGACCGGGCCGATGATCTGGCCGGTGACGCCCTCGACGCTCGCGAACGCCCGCACGTCAGCGGCTGCCTTGGCCCGGACGGCGGCGGTGATCCCGCCGGGCTGCTCGTAGACGACGATCGCGGGCGCGATGTCGTCGGGCTGGAAGTTCTTTTGGAGGTCGGCGACCTGGGTCGACTCCGCCGCGCCGGGCAGCCATGCCGAATTGTCGTTTTTCTGGACACTGGTCAGTTTGCCCGCGAGAGGCCCCGCCAGCCCCACAATGACGATCCACAAGACGAGGACGACCCATTTCGACCAGCGGCCGCAAACCAGCCTCGCCACGCCACCCGTTGCCATCCCGATCCCCCCGAATCGTGGTGTACCTCGGGCGGAGCGTAAGCCGCACGCGGAACCAGGAGAAGCCCTCACCAGCACAGTCAGGGTTTTCTCAGGGGTGATCCTGCCCACGCTCGTCCACAATGGGACCAGATGTGAGGAAACATCCCGTCACTCGTTCAGGTCGCGGCGACCAAGGTCATTTCGGCATAATCCTCCGGTGACCAATTGGGAATACGCGCGGCTCGAGTACCGCGCCGCCGGGACGCTCGGCGCGGACCGGTTCATGGACTGGACCGCCACCTTCCACCACCCCGGCGGACTGCTGCGCTGGGGCACCGACGAGCGCTTCGACGATCTGCGCCACCTCAACCGGGCGGGCGCGGCCGGCTGGCAGGCCTACGACCGGGCCGCCATGCACGTGCACAACGAGCCGCACCGGCTCAGCAGCGTGACGTACTCCATGCGGCGGCCCGTGCCGTGAGCCGTTAACCACGCGACGACCGCGGCCCTGATGCCCTAGATTCTCACCGTGAGCAGGGAGACCGGGCGCAAGATGATCGCCTCGAACAAGAAAGCGCGGCACGACTACGCCGTCCTCAAGACGTACGAGGCGGGCATCGTGCTGGCCGGCACCGAGGTGAAATCGCTGCGCGAGGGCCGCGCGTCGCTGGTCGACGCCTTCGCGCAGGAGCACGAGGGCGAGATCATGCTCTACGGGCTGCACATCGCGGAGTACGGCTACGGCAGCTGGACGAACCACGCGCCGCGCCGCACCCGCAAGCTGCTGCTGCACAAGGTCGAGATCGTCAAGATCCTCGGCCAGCTCCGCGACGGCAACGGGCTCACCCTGGTGCCGCTCTCGATGTACTTCAACGCGGGCTGGGCCAAGGTCGAGATCGGGCTCGCGCGCGGGCTCAAGTCGTACGACAAGCGTCAGGTCCTCGCCGAGCGCGACGCACGCCACGAGATCGCCCGCGAAATGGGTCGTCGCTTCAAGGGCCGCAGCCCTCGGTAGAGTGATCATGGTGGAATTCGGACTGGACACCTTCGGCGACGTCACTGCCGGCAGCGACGGCAAAAATCTTCCGTACGCGCAAGTGATCCGCAACGTGATCGAGCAGGCCGTGCTGGCCGAGCGGGTCGGGGTCGACGGCTTCGGCCTCGGCGAGCACCACCGCGACGACTTCGCCGTCTCGGCCCCCGAGATCGTGCTGGCCGCCATCGCCGCGCGCACCGAGCGCATCAAGCTGAGCACCGCGGTCACCGTGCTCAGCTCCGACGATCCGGTGCGGGTCTTCGAGCGCTTTGCCACCCTCGACGCGGTGTCGCACGGCCGCGCCGAGATCATCCTGGGGCGCGGCTCGTTCACCGAGTCGTTCCCGCTCTTCGGCTTCGATCTGCACGACTACGAGAAGCTCTTCGAGGAGAAGGCCGACCTGATGGTCAAGCTCCTCGACGAGGGCCCGGTGACCTGGTCGGGCACGGTCCGCCCGCCCCTGACCGACCAGCAGGTCTTCCCCAAGACCGAGTCCGGGCACATCCGCGCCTGGATCGGTGTCGGCGGCAGCCCCGAGTCGGTGGTCCGCGCCGCCCGGCACGGCCTGCCCCTCGTCCTGGCGATCATCGGCGGCGAGCCGGCCCGGTTCGCGCCCTACGTCGAGCTCTACCACCGCGCGCTGCAAGAGTTCGACCAGCCCGAGCAGCCGGTGGCGGTGCACTGCCCCGGCTTCGTCGCCGAGACCGACGAGGAGGCGATCGAGACGCTCTGGCCGCCCGCGCGCACCATGCTCGACCGGATCGGTCGCGAGCGGGGCTGGCCGCCACTGAGCCGGGACCGCTTCGAGAACGACGTCCGCGACGGCGCGTGGCATGTCGGCTCTCCCGAGACGGTCGCCCGGAAGATCGCCCGGACCGTGCGGGAACTCGGCATCCAGCGCTTCGACCTGAAGTACTCGGCCGGCACGCTGCCGCACGAGAAGATGATGACGTCGATCGAGCTCTACGGCACCCAGGTCATTCCGCGCGTGCGGGAACTGCTCGCCTGAACCCACGAAATAAGGGGGGCCGCCCGGCCCCCCTTATTTTCGGCTCAGTCCCGGTTACTGCTCGTCCTCGTCCGTCTTCTTCTTGGCGTACGAACCGACGCCGTGCTGCTTGCAGAGCGCCACGAACTTGCCCTTGCAGAGTTCGGCCTGCGGGATGTACTTGTTCGCGCCCACGATCTCGTTGATGTTGCTGAGGAAGATCGCCTGAGGCGTCAGGCTCTTGAACGGGATGTAGGCACCTGACTCCGGGTCCTTCAGGGTGTCCGTGACCGACGTGGGCTGCCCCTTGAAGAGCTGCGTGGCGAGGTCAGCCGCGCTCTTCGCCTCTTGCTCCACGGCCTTGTAGACCGTCATGCACTGCTCGCCGGTCAGGATGTTCTGCAGACCCTCGATGGTGGCGTCCTGACCGGTGACCGGGACGATGCCGTTCAGCTTGTGCTTGCGGAGAACCTTGATGACCGCGCCGCCGATGCCGTCGTTGGCCGCGAGGACGCCACGGATCTGCGGCGCCTGCGAGAACATCTGCGTGAAGATCTTCTCGGCCTCGTCGTCCTTCCACTCCGGCACCCACTGCTCGGGGCCCTTCGTGTACTCGGCCGCGTCGTACTTCTCGTTCAGCGGAACGTCGTAGCCCTCCTTGAAGAGGGTGGCGTTGTTGTCCGCCGGCGACCCGTTGAGCTGCGCGACCACCGGGTTCACGACCTTCTTGTCCCGGAGGCACTTGATCAGCCCGTACGCCTGCTGGCTGCCGACCTCGTTGCCGTCGAAGCTGACGTAGTAGTTGGCGCCGCCGTTGAGGGTGAGCCGGTCGTAGTCGATCGTCGGGATCTTCTTGGCCCGGGCCTTGTCCAGCACCGCCTTGCCGCTGGTCGAGTCGAGGTTCGCGATGATCAGCACCTTCACGCCGCTGTTGATCATCGACTCGCCGATCTGGACGAACTTCGCGCGGTCGCCCTGGGCGTTCTGGATCTCGACCGGGATCTTCACCGCGTCGAACGCCTTCTTGAGGTACTTCGGGTCCACGGTGTCCCAGCGGACCGAGCTGGTGGTGTCGGGCAGGATCACACCGACACGGGCCTTGCCGCTTCCGGTGCCGCCACTGTCACTACCGGAGTCAGCCGAATCACCGGAGCTGTCACACGCAGTCATGGTGGCCGTCGCCATCAGGCCGACGGCGGCGAAAGCCAACAGTTTCTTGCGCATCTGGTGAATCGTCCTCTCCGATGGAACTCGACCTGTCTGGGCTCCGATCGAGCCGACCAAGTATCGACCAGACCCCAGCGCGCCCGACAGGGGGTACGGCACCGCGATGCGAAATAGTTCATTTCCCGTCCGTGAGCACATCTCCGTCACAGACGGTATCGATAACCGTGATCTTGCCAGGTCAGCCCCCTTGTCCGCCCCCCGCCGCCACCGGACGCGTGACCGAACGGCCGACCACCCCTGGCCCGAACGGCGGAAGGAACCGTCCGGCGGGCCGGTGGCGATCATCGCTCGGCCTACCTGACCAGGCCTAAGGGCTAGCCCGCGCGACGTCACCAGTTGACGGCGATGTACTTCGACTCCAAGTATTCGAGCAGTCCCTCGTGGCCGCCCTCGCGGCCGATGCCGCTCTGCTTGACCCCGCCGAACGGGGCCGCCGGGTCGCTGACCAGGCCGCGGTTGAGGCCCACCATGCCGGCTTCGATCGCCTCGCTGACGCGCAGGCCGCGGGCCAGGTCGCCGGTGTAGACGTAGGCCACCAGGCCGTACTCGGTGTCGTTGGCCAGCCGCACCGCCTCGTCCTCGCCGGTGAACGTGACGATCGGCGCGACCGGGCCGAAGATCTCCTCGCGCAGGATCGCGGCGTCGGGGGCCACGCCGGTCAGCACCGTCGGCGGGTAGTAGAAGCCGGGTCCGTCCGGGCGGGTGCCGCCGATCTCGGCCTTGGCGCCCGCTTCCACCGCGCCGCGGACCAGCTCGTCCACCTTGGCGACGGTGTCCTCGTTGACCAGCGGGCCGACCTGCGTTCCCGCGGCTGTGCCGGGGCCGACCCGCAGGGCCGACATGCGTGCCGCGAGGCGCCGGGAGAAGTCCTCGGCGACGGACGACTCGACGTAGAAGCGGTTCGCCGCGGTGCAGGCCTCGCCGCCGTTGCGCATCTTGGCGATCAGCGCGCCCTCGATCGCGGCGTCGAGGTCGGCGTCGGCGAAGACCAGGAACGGCGCGTTGCCGCCCAGCTCCATCGACGTGTTCACGACGTTCTCGGCGGCCTGGGCGAGCAGGATGCGGCCGACCTCGGTCGATCCGGTGAAGCTCAGCTTGCGGACGCGGCCGTCGCGCAGCAGCTGCGACACGACCTTGCCGGAACTGCGGGACGGCAGCACGTTGACCACGCCGTCGGGGACGCCGGCCTCGGCCAGGATCGCCGCGATCCTCAGCGCGGTGAGCGGGGTGTCGCTGGCCGGCTTGAGCACGACCGGGCAGCCGGCCGCGAGCGCCGGGCCGATCTTGCGGGTGGCCATCGCGGCCGGGAAGTTCCAGGGCGTGACCAGCACGCAGACGCCGACCGGCTGGCGCACGACGACGATCCGGTTGGTGCCGGACGGGGCGGTCGCGACCAGGCCGTCGCCGCGGACCGCCTCCTCGGCGAACCAGCGGAAGAACTCGGCCGCGTACGTCACCTCGCCCTCGGCGTCGACCAGGGCCTTGCCGTTCTCGAGGCTGATCAGCTTGGCGAGTTCGTCGGTCCGCTCGGTCATCAGCTCCCACGCCCGGCGCAACGTCTCCCCCCGCTGCCTCGGTGGGGTGGCCGCCCAAGCCGGGCCTGCGGCGGCCGCCGCGTCCACCGCCGCGATCGCGTCGCTCTCGCCGCCGTCCGCGACCGTCGCGAGCACGTCGCCGGTCGCCGGGTCCAGCACGTCGAAACGCTTCCCGGAGGACGCGGGGACCCAGTTGCCGCCGATGAAAAGTTCGGTTTCCACCGCCTCAGCATGGTCCAGGTCTCTTTTCGGCGCCACGTGTCGCGGGTATTCCCTGGTCATGACCGCCGCGCAGAGCGAACGACAGAACCGCAGCTTCTTCGGGCAGCCGCGGCCGCTGGCCAATCTCTTCGGTGTGGAGCTGTGGGAACGGTTCTCGTTCTACGGCATGCAGGGCATCTTGCTGATCTACCTCTATTACGGGGCGTCGCGGGGCGGCCTGGGGATCAGCGAGACCACCGCGACGAGCATCGTCGGGGCGTACGGCGGTTCGGTCTATCTCTCCACGGTGATCTTCGCGTGGCTCTCGGACCGGCTGTACGGGCCGGAGCGGGTGCTCTTCGGCAGCGCGATCCTGGTCATGGCCGGGCACATCGCGCTCGCGGTGATCCCCGGCGTCGCGGGCGTGACCGCCGGCCTGATCCTGGTGGCCCTGGGCAGCGGCGGCGTGAAGGCGACCGCGACCACGCTGGTCGGCGGGCTCTACCCGGAGGGCGACGAGCGGCGCGACGCGGGCTTCTCGATCTTCTAC
>DASRYP010000945.1:0-2378 GCA_035687165.1 Actinoplanes sp.
CGCGGTGCCGCCCGCCCAGCAGATCCCACGCCAGCGCGGGGCGGCCTCGATGACAACCCCGTCCCAGCTGCCGCCTCCGCGCGCGAGTGCCTCGGTGCGTCCCGGCGGCGTCCCGTTCGGCCCGTCCGAGGCGCACTCCGACGACTTCGGCGCGAGCGACGGCTATGCCGTTGAGGGCCCCGACGGCTACGTTGCCCAGGCCCCCGACGGCTACGTCGCCCAGGCCCCCGACGGCTACGTCGCCCAGGCCTCCGACGGCTACGTCGCCCAGGCCCCGGACGGCTACGTCGCCCAGGAGGCCGCCGAGGACTTCGGTTACGCCGCGCAGGCCCCCGACGACTTCGGCTACGCAGCCCAAGCCTCCGGCGTCTACGGGGCACCCGGCGGCGGCAACACCTACGGCGCCCCGAAGCCGCATGCCCCCGCCGCGGGTGACGACTATTCGTTCGACTCCGACGAGTACAGCGGCTACGGCGCCCCGACCTACGTCGTCGGCCAGCAGGGCGAGTACGGCTACGACGACGTCAACTACGGCGACGGCGACGGTTACGGACCCGACGGTGGATACGACGCCTCGCACGAGCCCGGCGCCCAGGCCAGCGACCCCCACTACAAGGCCCGCCGCCACCGTCCGTCGGCCAACGACACCAACGTGGGCTCGCTCAGCGATTTCGCGTCGTACGGCGGTTACACCCCCGACGAGCCCGACGAGCGCTACGTGCAGGGTTACGCGCCCCCGCCGCGCGGCCGGCACTGAGTCTTACCGGCACTGAGTCTTACTTGTCGATGTCGCCCACGACGAAGAACATCGACCCGAGGATGGCGATGAGGTCGGGCACCAGGCAGCCCGGGATCAGCGTCGCCAGCGCCTGCACGTTCGCATAGGACGCCGTCCGCAGCTTCATGCGCCACGGCGTCTTCTCCCCCCGCGACACCAGGTAGTAGCCGTTGATGCCGAGCGGGTTCTCGGTCCACGCGTAGGTGTGCCCCTCGGGGGCCTTGACCACCTTGGGCAGTCGCACGTTGACCGGCCCCGAGATCCGGTCGACCCGGTCGAGGCACTGCTCGGCCAGGTCCAGCGAGACGAAGGCCTGCTCGAGCAGCACCTCGAACCGCGCGTGACAGTCTCCGGTGCTCCGCGTCACCACGGGCACGTCCAGTTCGTCGTAGGCCAGGTAGGGTTCGTCGCGACGCAGATCGAGGTCGAGTCCGCTGGCCCGCGCGACCGGCCCCGACGCGCCGAAGGCGGCCGCCTGCGCGGCCGTGAGCACGCCGACCCCGACCGTCCGCGCCAGGAAGATGTCGTTGCGCCGGATCAGGTTGTCCAGATCGGGCAGTCGCTCGCGGACTATCGCGATCGCCTCGCGCGCCCGCCCCGTCCACCCGGCCGGGACTTCTTCCTTCAGGCCGCCGACCCGGTTGAACATGTAGTGCATGCGGCCGCCGGAGACCTCCTCCATCACCGCCTGCAGCGTCTCGCGCTCGCGGAACGCGTAGAACATCGGCGTGATCGCACCGATCTCGAGCGGGTAGGAGCCGAGGAACATCAGGTGGTTGAGCACCCGATTGAGCTCGGCGAGAGCCATCCGTAGCCAGGTCGCGCGTTCGGGCACCTCGATGCCCATCAGCCGCTCGACGGCGAGTGCGACGCCCAGCTCGTTGGAGAACGCGGAGAGCCAGTCGTGCCGGTTGGCCAGCATCAGGATCTGCCGGTAGTCGCGCACCTCGAAGAGCTTCTCGGCGCCGCGGTGCATGTAGCCGACGATCGGCTCGCAGGCGACCACCCGTTCCCCGTCGAGCTGCAGCTTGAGCCGCAGCACACCGTGCGTCGAGGGGTGCTGCGGGCCGATGTTGAGCACCATGTCGGCGGTCTCGAGCCCCGCGCCGGTCCCGACTGTCATCTGGCGCAGAGATTCCGTCACCACAGCATGCTCCCACGGTCCCCGAGCCCGATGCTGTGCAGCAGCCACCAGTGCCCGCCCAGCCCGGCCGGCTCGATCAGCTCAGCTCCCGCACCGGCTGCGGCCAGCGCGCGCAGATATCCCGCCGGATCGCTGCGGGCCTGATCGAGCGGGGGCCGGGCACCGTCGATGCCGAGCGCTTTCAGCGCCGCACGCTGGCGGAGCAGCTGGTAAGGCACCCCGGCCGCAGCCGCCACCGCGTCGATCGCCACGTGCGCGGTGACGTCGCAGGACCCGTCCGGCACGGGAGGCACCTGCCGGCCGCCCCGATAACCGGTCAGCGTGCCGAGCGTCGGCCGCTCATCGCGCCGATGCCCGTAGTCGATCGCGAGCGCACCGCCGCGCAGCACCCGGCTCACCGCCGCGGCCCAGGCCGCGTCGCGCGGCCACCCGATCTCCACCCGGCCGGGCTCGGGC
>DASRYP010000946.1:0-13331 GCA_035687165.1 Actinoplanes sp.
TGGTGCCGAACCGTTACACCGTCGGTCTCTCGGCCTACGACCACCGCCGGTGGGCACCGCACGCCGCTCGCCTCGCCCAGGAGCTTGCCGTCCGGCAGGCTGAGCAGATCGCCGAGAACGCCTGGATCGTCTACGGCGACGTCTCCGTCGAGGTCTTCGAGGGCGACGACCTCGACACCGGCACGTTCCGGGTGGCCGCGCTGCTGGAGCCCGACCCTCCCCCGCCGCTCCCGGCGCCCGAGACCACCAGTGCCACCCTGGTCAGCGCCGAGGGCCAGGTCTGGCCGCTGCCGGCCGGCCTGACCGTGCTGGGCCGCGACCGGCAGGCGGGGCTGCGCCTGCGGGACCCGGGCGTCTCCCGCCGCCACCTGATCATCGAGCTGACCGACGAGCGCGTCACCCTGAGCGACCTCGGCTCGCACAACGGCACCCGCGTCAACGGCCACCCGGTCGCCACCGTCGACCTGCGCCCCGGCGACACGATCGAGGTCGGCGCCACCCACCTGACTCTGCAGATCTCACTTCGCCCGGCCGACCATGTCATTGCCGGCCGAGCCCGGGAGCCGGACGGCCTCGACGGCCGGCACGACCAGCAGCACCGCCAGCGCGACGAAAGCGATCCGGTAGGTGCCGACGACCCCGTCGGTGAAAACGCCCCCCACCCGGACGAGCAGGGCGCCGAGCGCCGCTCCTAGGCCGGCGCCGAGCTCCTGGACCGTCGACATCCGCGGCCCCCGCGACGATCAGCAACGTGCTCGCCAGCGGCCAGGCCGGCGGCTGCTCGGCCACCGTCTCAAGCCCCGCGACCAGGGCCGCCGTACCCGCGGCGAGCAGCAAAAACCCGCGCCAGTCGAGACCGCCCGCGTGCTCCGCGCGGACCTGGGGAATCAGCCGCCGGGCCAGCACCAGCCCGACGATCCCGAGCGGCACGTTGAGCAAGAAGATCAACCGCCAGGAGGCGTACGTGCTGAGCACGCCCCCGAGCGCCGGCGCGATCAGTGGCGTCGAGGATTTCCAGGAAAAAGGCACCCGCGACCAGCAGCGCCAGCCCTCGCGCGGTCCTGTCCATGCAGCGATCATCAACCACCAGCCCACCCGGCGGGGGTGGCCGGTCAGGCGGCGTTCCAGGAGTCGATGGCGGGGCGGCCGTGTTCGAAGCCGAGGATCGACAGGGTTGCCGTACCCAGTTTGAGGCGGCTGGCATATTCGGCCGGGAGTTCGATCCAGCGGGCGCCGACGACGCGCAGGGCGTGGCCGTGGCCGATCAGGGCGACGTCGCCCCGATCGAGCAGGCCGCGGGCGGTGGCCAGGACGCGGTCCACGCGCTCGGAGATCTGGGCGGGGGACTCGCCGCCCGGTGCGCCGTCGCGGAAGAGCCACCAGTTCGGGTCGGTCTGGTGGATCGTGGCCGTAGTGATGCCTTCGTATTCGCCGTAGTTCCACTCGGCCAGGTCCTCGGTGGTCTCGGTGACCTTGAGGCCGGCCAGGTCGGCCGTGTGCAGTGCGCGGCGGCGGGGGCTGGAGATGACGGCGACGAAGTCGCGGTCCTTGAGGCGGGTGGCGACGGCCCGGGCCTGGCGCTCACCCTCCTCGGTCAGGTCGAGATCGGTGTACGACGTGTGCCGGCCCGTGGCACTCCACTCCGTCTGCCCGTGCCGGATCAGCACGATCTCGCCCGTCATGGTGACTCCTTTGTCGGTTGGGTTCTTTGTACCCCGCGCAAGCCCGGTCTCTCCCCCGCTCCTCCGCCTCGACGCGTGCGGTCGGCCACAGGCCGGAAAGGCGGCTCGGAGAGGGAGCCGCCTTTGCTCGGAGTGACCACCGGGGCCGAGCCGGGCGGGCGCATCGGCCGGTTGTCGCACCCAGGTCGCCTGGTCGGGTCGTGGGCTGAGCACGACTCGTACGTCCAGCTCTTAAAGAAGGTCCTCGAAGCTGGCGGTCAGGGCGAACGGGTCGAGCACGGTCGCGGGTTCACGACGGTCGATCTCGGTGGCCAGTTCGCGGGCGGCGCGGGCGATGCGGGACTGCAGGAGGCCCTCGGTGGAGTCGGAACCCCAGTCGTCGGTGGCGGCGAAGACCGAGGTGGGGACAGTCGCGGCGTGCAGGTACGCGAAGAGCGGGCGCAGCGCGTGGTCGAGGGCCAGCGAGTGGCGGGCCGTTCCGGCGGTGGCGGCGATCAGCACCGGCTTGTCGGCCAGCGCGTCCTTGTCGAGCACGTCGAAGAAGGACTTGAACAGGCCGCTGTAACTGGCGGTGAAGATCGGCGAGACGGCGATCAGTCCGTCGGCGGCGGCGACCGCGTCCAAGGCCTGGCGCAGCGCCGCGGGCGGGAAGCCGGTGAGCAGGTGGTTCATGATGTCGTGGGCCAGGTCGCGGAGCTCGATGACCTGGACGCGCAGCTCGATCTCCTGCTGTGCGGCGGCGGTGACCGTCGCCGCGGCGAGCCGGTCGGCGAGCAGGCGGGTCGAGGAGGGCCGGCTCAGACCGGCCGAGACGACGACCAGGGTGCGCTGCTTCATGCGGTGACCTCCGTCCGGGTCAGCTCCGCCTTGGCCGTCTTGGCGGCGAGGAGGGAAGCGTGTGTGGGAGCGTCCGGCACGTGGGCCGGCTTGCGGGCGGCGAACTCCTTGCGCAGCTCCGGCACGACCTCCTCGCCGAGGATGTCGAGCTGCTCGAGGACCGTCTTGAGCGGCAGGCCGGCGTGGTCCAGCAGGAACAGCTGGCGCTGGTAGTCACCGACGTAGTCGCGGAAGCCGAGGGTGCGCTCGATGACCTGCTGCGGGCTGCCGACGGTCAACGGGGTCTCCCGGGTGAAGTCCTCCAGCGACGGGCCGTGACCGTAGACCGGCGCGTTGTCGAAGTAGGGGCGGAACTCCTTGACCGCGTCCTGGCTGTTCTTCCGCATGAAGACCTGGCCGCCGAGGCCGACGATGGCCTGGTCGGGGTCGCCGTGACCGTAGTGGGCGAATCGCTGCCGGTACAACTCGATCATCCGCTGGGTGTGCTCCTTGGGCCAGAAGATGTGGTTGGCGAAGAAGCCGTCGCCGTAGTAGGCGGCCTGCTCGGCGATCTCGGGGCTGCGGATCGAGCCGTGCCAGACGAACGGCGGGACATCGTCGAGCGGGCGCGGCGTCGAGGTGAACGACTGCAGCGGGGTGCGGAACTTGCCCTGCCAGTCGACGACGTGCTCACGCCACAGCTTGTGCAGCAGGGCGTAGTTCTCGATGGCCAGCGGGATTCCGGCGCGGATGTCCTTGCCGAACCAGGGGTAGACCGGGCCGGTGTTGCCGCGGCCCATCATCAGGTCGACGCGACCCTCGGACAGGTGCTGCAGCATCGCGTAGTCCTCGGCGATCTTCACCGGGTCGTTGGTGGTGATCAGCGTGGTCGCGGTGCTGAGCAACAGCTTCTCGGTCTGCGCGGCGAGGTAGCCGAGCGTGGTGGTCGGCGAGGAGGAGAAGAACGGTTCGTTGTGGTGCTCGCCGAGCGCGAAGACGTCGAGGCCGACCTCCTCCGCGTGCTTGGCGATCGTGACGATGTTCTTGATGCGCTCGTGCTCGCTCGGGGTGTGCCCGGTCGTCGGATCGGTGGTGATGTCGCTGACGCTGAAGATTCCGAACTGCATGACCCGCTCCTTCTCCACCGGGACTCGGTACATCCCGTTGCTGACCTCCACAACCACGCTGGCCGGCAAAGTATTTCAAAATTCAAAGATATGCGCTGCGGCAGGGGTCACACCCCCTAAGGGCGTCCCCCAAAGGGGTCACACCTCGCAGAGTGGTCGTTGCAGGCATGTTTCGGGCGAGCGGATACGGGCGGAAAGTATCGGTTTCCTGTCCACAGGCGGGCCGAGAGGCGTATCGCTAACAAGGGGTGCATGTCCTAATGTGCAACCCGGCAACGGCGGACGGCTGGAAGGTGCGGCGCGATTGCGACGCGTCTTACAGTGGATGGACTGGCCGACTTCGGCAGCTCTCCGTACTCGGTCGCCGTCGACCACGACTGCTGCTGAGTGCGGAGGACAACCGTGGCCCCGACCGATCCACACCTGATATCGCCGGTCGACGTCGTTCAGGCGCCGGTCGGCAACGACGCCGTGGATTGGGACCAGTTCGACTCGGACGCCTACTTCAGCCACAACTACGGCGAGCTGCGGCCCGACGACAAGCGCATCATCCAGATCATCGCCGACTACTTCGAGGGCGCGCTGCTCGGCCGGGACCTACCGGGCCGGCGCATGGGGCGGGCGATCGACGTCGGCTCGGGCGCGAACCTCTATCCCGCGATGGTGATGCTGCCGTACGCCTCCCGGGTGACACTCTTCGAGCGAGCCTTCCCGAACCGCACCTGGCTCGAGAGCGAACTGAAGGCGCCGCACCGATCGTGGCTGCAGTTCTGGGAGACGATCTCCGGCGGACGCCGGGCGTACGACCGGATCCGGGAACCGATCGAGGTCCTGCACAGCCGGGCCAGTGTGGAGCGTGGCAACGTCTTCGGCCTCGCCCCCGACCTCTACGACCTGGGCACGATGTTCTTCGTCGCCGAGTCCATCACCACGCGCACCGACGAGTTCCAGCGCGCCACCCGCCTGTTCGTCAACACCCTGCGGCCCGGAGCGCCGTTCGCCGCCGCCTTCATGCGCGACTCCGCCGGCTACTACGTGGGTGCGGAACACTTCCCCGCGTGCTCGATCCGCGAGACCGACGTGGAGCGGGCCCTTGCCCCGGTTGCCCGCAACGTGGACATTGAGTTGGTGGAGAGCAACGACCTTCGCGAGGGGTACGGCGGCATGATGGTCGCCACCGGCCGGAAGAAGTAGCGCTCCAGCACACCACAGGCCCACGGACGGGTAGGTGACGGCGCATCCATGCAGATCCAGCCACGCCAACAACTTCTCGACATCTGGCGCGCTACGGCTCGGGTGTCCTACCACGACGGTGAGTGGTTCCCCGGCGGGCGCGACGGCAGCAATTCGATCAGCGACGCCGAGCAGCTCCTCTGTGTCATGGCACCGGCCACCGAGATTCCGCTGTTCCGCCTCGACCGGCCCGACTCGGTCGCCGACGACGTGCTGGACGCCCTGCGGACGGCGGGCGACAACCTGCAGATCCCGCAGCGGCTGTTGCACGCGCTGACTGGTTACCTCAAGCGCTACACCGACGACGGTGGCACCCCGATCTTCGCGGGCAGCTCCTACTTCTCGCTCGACGAGGACGACGAGGACGACGAGATCAAGCAGGAGCAGCTCGACCTGGACGTGGTCGACTCCTTCTCGATCTCGGTCACGCTGATGCTGGCGACCATCGGGTTCACCAAGATCTTCCGGCAGGTGGTGACCCGGGCGGTGCTGCTGCACCAGGTCGACGAGCTGGAGCGGATGGCCAACGTGCGGCTGTCGGCGGCGATGGCCGGTCTGCTGCGCAGCTTCGCGGTCAACGTCTTCACGGCCGAGAGCAACCCCGGACGTGAACTGGTCCGCACGGTCAACCAGGAGCGGCGGCCGACGCACCAGGTGGTCGACGAGCTGCGCGAGGCCCTGCGGGAGATCAACGCCCGGCTCCGGGACGACGTCACGATCGGATCCGGCGCCGCCGAGGGCAGCGAGCTCGACAATCCCAACCGGCTCTTCGAGTGCGGCTGGTCTTGGGGTGTGGTGCGGGCCGCGCCCGAGATCGAGACCACCGCGCAGATCGGCGAGCAGCGGACCGGGGTCGCGCAGAACGCCCCGTACCTCTACTTCACCACCGTGGCGATGGACGCGATCCAGGCGCTCTCGTCGGAACGCACCCGGCTGCTCGGCCTGCTCGACACCGAGCAGGCCCGGCTCGCGCAGTCGCTGCAGCTGCGCTTCGAGCTGACCCGGTCGTACTGGGCGGCGATCGCGACCTTCGGCTCCGGCCGCTGGCCGCTGGAGGATCTGCCCTGGCGGGCGACCGACGGCATCGAGTTCGACTACTTCAGCCTGCTCGTCGGCGGCATGCTGATCCAGAACATGCAGTCCGTACGGGCGTCCAACACCGAGCTGCGCCGGGTCGCCGGGGTGCTCGAAGAACTCGCCAACCGCAGCCGCATCACCCGGCGGTCGACCGAGCCCGAGAGCGCGACCGCCGTACACCATCCGGGCCTGCATTTCCCGCTGGAAGGCAGCGAGGACATCGGCGGTCCGCGGCTGGCCTGGACCGTCGCCGACATCTCACCCACGCTGTTCAAGCGGGCGCTGACGCTGGCGAACATGCTCGACGACGGCGCGGCGAGGGGCCGCCTGCTCGATCTGTCCGACGCCATCTGGGACCACCTGCAGGACCGGGTACTGCGCGAGGGCGACGATCACGGCCTCTGGGACAGACCGGCCGGGGCCTACAAATACCTTCCCGACGACGTGCGGGGTGTGTCCTGGTATTACACCAAGCGGGTGGTCGACTGCCTGGTCTCCGCGGCGAGCTCGATCAACGCCCCGCCGCTGCGCAGTGACCTGCTGACCCAGATCGCGGCCGACCTGCTGACCGAGGCCGACCACCTCTACGACCGGGAGCTGCTCAACGGCACCACCACCCGCGGGGAGACGTTGCGGGTCGAGCTGGAACGGATCGGCACCGAGCTGCGGCGGGCCCGGGCGGTCCGGCTGGAGCGGCCGGGCGCCGCGGTGGCCGTGGCCGAGGAGGTGCTGCGCAAGCTGGACCGGCTCTCCGCGGCCCGCCGGGCGGACAGCGGGGTGACCTGAGGTGATCATTTTCGCGACTTCCGACAAGGGCGGCACGGGACGGTCGGTGACCGGCAGCAACGTGGCCTACCGGCACGCGCTGCAGGGCAAGGACTCGTGCTACCTCGACTTCGACTTCGGTTCGCCCACCTCCGGCGCGATCTTCGACCTGCCGGAGGTTCTGGCCGGTGTCGAGGAGGGCGGCCTGCACAGCTATTTGCTCGAGGGCACGCAACCGCGGCGGATCAACGTGTGGGCCGACTCGCAGCGGGAGTCGCTGCGCAACCGGCCGGCCGGGGCGGGACGGCTGACGCTCGTGCCGGGCGACGCGGGACGCGGCGAGTTCGGGTCGGCGCCGGGCGTCGTGGAGCGTTGCGTCACGTTGTTCCAGCGGCTCGACGAGGAGTACGACCTGATCCTGGTCGACCTGAGCGCGGGCCGGTCGTACGCCACCGAGATCGTGCTCGCGGCCACCGCCCAGCCGGCCCTGCGCGACGTCGAGGCCCGCTGGCTGGTCTTCCACCGCTGGACCAGGCAGCACATCATCGCCGCGAGCGGCCTGGTCAACGGCAAGGACGGCATCATCGGGACGGGGGTACACCTGGGCCACGACAGCGCGGAACTACGCGCGTCGATCCGGTTCGTGCGCACCGCCGTGCTCGACCCGTCCTCGCCCGACCAGGCTGGGCTGCGCCCCGAGCAACTGGCCTGGCTCGACGTGGTCAACCGGCGCCTGCAGGACCTGGCCTCGCGCAAGGGGGTGGGCCGGCTCAACATGATCGGCGAGGTGCCGCTCGACCCGGTGCTCCAGTGGCAGGAGCAGCTGATCTCCAACGACGACGTATGGCTGCATCGCACAGCAAACGAGCGTACGGTCGCCGCGTTCGAGGATCTCGCCAAGAAGATCGTCGACGAGAGCGCCTGGGTCGGCCTGTGACGACCGCCGACGACCTGGCGGCCGAGGTCGGGGCACCGGCCACGGCGGCCCGCTCGGTCGCGTTGTCGCACCTCTCGCTCGAGCTCGGCCACCTCTACATGGACGACTTCCAGGAGGGCGCACAGCGGCTGCGCGAGCAGTTCGACCGGGTACGCCCGTGGGCCGCGACCGCCGTGCGCCGGACCGAGGAGACGGTCACCCGCGGCCGTCCGAGGATCAGCACGTGCTTCCTCATCGACGACTACTTCACCCGGTTCTCGTCGCCGCGTAAGGTGGTCACCGGGCTCGTGTCGGCGGCCGGGGAGGCCGGCCTGACGATCGACTACGTGGCCCGCGAGTCGGGCTGTGCCCGGGCCGGTGACGTGGACGTCGCCCGGCTGGTGCTGGAGCATCTGGTCGACGAGCCGGCCGAGGGCGCCAACGGCCGCCCGGCGACCAAGGTGACCGGCTGGCTGACCAACGGCGAGCGCTCCCCCGGCACCTCCGCGTCGGCGATGTCCGCGCCCCGGCAATGGCGTCCGCCCCGGCAGAGTGCCGTCCAGAACCACTCGATCTTTGTGGACGTCGAGCTGTGGAGCGACCAGCCCGGCGGGGGCCGCCTCTGGTCGTGCCCGTTCCTCGCCGCGGTCTGGCAGTTGCAGCGGCTCGGTCTGCTGCGCCACCTCGGGGGCCCGGTCGCCGAGCCGGTCGCCGCCGTCCCGGCCGACCTGCCGGACGCGTGGGAGTTGATGCCCGCCGTCGTGCGGCTGAACCCGCAGGCGGCGCCCTTTCGCGCCTACCGTACGTTCACCGCGATGGACGCCCGCTTCCTGCCGATCGAACTGGCCGTGCGCACGATCCTCGGTAACGTGGCGCTCGACCCGGCCGCCGCCGGGCAGGTCCGGGACCGGGCCCGCGGCGAGGGACTCGAGCTGCCCGAGGAGACGGTCGGCCGGATCGGTTACGCGTTCCTCTGACCGTCCGGCACCGGCTCCGGGACCAGCTCGCGGGAGACGTCCCACAGCTCGCGGAAGAGCAGCGCGTACTCCTTGACCCGGGCCTCGTTGAGGACCAGCCGGGTCTCGGCGACCTGGGCGAGTTGCGGGTCGGCGGTGGTGGGCGTGGTCTCGTACGCGAGGGTGTCGTCGAAGACGATCAGGTCGCGCAACTGGGGCTGGAGCGGGGTGGGCACCGCCGACCGGTCGAGCAGCCGCACGTCGATCGCCATCCGGCGCTGCTCCTCGTAGGACCGGCGAAGGTCGGGGTCGTGCTCCATCGCGGGGCGGTCGAGCACGAAGATGCGCCGCACCCGCTTGCCGGCGCGGGCCGCCCGACGCTGCGCGTCGAGATAGCGCTGGCCGATCTCGCTGTGCCACAGGCCGTGGTCGACGGCGGCCAGGCTGATCGCGTCGACGCTCTCGGTCGCGTGCCGGGTCAGCCCGAGCAGCCAGTCGCGGTCCTCGCCGTAGTAGGTGACCGTGCCGCCCTCGGCGAGCTGCTTCAGGAAGTCCGACGTCTCTTTGATCTTGGCTTGGACGAACTGGTAGACGATCGGCGGCGAGTCGGGCGTGATGTTGGTCGAGTTGCGTACGAGCTGGGTGACCAGGTCGGTCTGCAACGCCGACGCCTCGATCAGGCCGAACAGCGCGGTCGCCTCGCTGATCTCGGTGAACGCGTCGCCGACCAGCTTCTTCATGTCGGCCATGCCGTCCATCTCCAGCTTCTCGACGGCGGCCAGCCGCTTCTCGAACTCCACCAGGAAACGGACCATGAGCACGATGCCGCCGATGAGGATCGAGAGCATGATGCAGATCGCCTGCGGCTGGTCGAGCCCGTTGGTGATCAGGAAGGTCGTGCCGCCGGTGGCGACGGTGATGACCGCGGTACGGACGACGCCGGAGCCCTCGCCGATCTGGCGTGCCGTGCTCACTGCGGCAACGCCGCCATCAGCTTGTCCAGGGCCCCGAGCGCGAGCTGATCGCGGATGCGGTCGCGCAGCAGGTTCCAGTGCCGGGTCAGGGCATGCTGCCGTTCCAGCGCCTCCCACAGATCGGCGGCCCGCTCGCCGCCGCGCATGCCGGGCAGCCACAGGTGCAGCAGGTGGACGACGGCCGGCCGCAGCCGGCGCAGCGACTCGTCGGCGGCCAGGGCCCCGATGGCGGCCCGCTCGACGAGGCCGATCACCGAGGTGAGCAGCCAGTCGTGCAGGGCCAGGTCTTCGGCGAAGGCGACCAGCAGGCGCGGCTCAGCCCCGGCCGGGACCGGGATCCGCAGCACCCGCAGCCGGTCGTCGTGCACGGTGAACCGGGGCGGGCCGGGGATGTCGGCCTGCTCGATCACGAGCCGCAGCCTGGTGCGGGGCAGGCGCAGCCGCTCGCGGGACCGGCCGTCGGCGGGGACCGCGCTCTGCACCACGTCGGACGCTCGGCCCGCGATCTCACCCAGGTCGAGAGCGCTGGGGGCACGCTCGGCCGCGGCGAACGCGTCGGCCAGGGTGCCCCGTGCGGCACGGCCGACGGTCTCGATCACACCGGGGCGAGCCAGATAGTGCGACCAGGGCTGCCGAGCGCTGCTCGCGGCGGGGGCCACTGCCGCCCAGGCGGTGCCCTGGACGACGTGGCCGTCGGTGAGAGCGGCACGCTGCAGGACGGTGCCGATGCCGCGGACCTGGCGGACCGGGGCGGGGGCACCGAGCGGGCAGTCGACGCCGACCGGCCGTTCGGGCGAGCGCACGTACGACCGGGGTCGATCCAGGCGCAGCACGGGTTCACCCGCCACCAGGTCGACCAGCAGCGCGGCCTCACTCGCGCTCATCGGGTCACGGCCGCGCAGCAGGCCGGTATGGACCTCACCCACGATGAGCACGTCAGGGACCCCCATCTTCGACCGCCGTGAACCTGGGAAGCGAACACACCTCGGCACGGGTACCTCAGCATCGGTGCGGGTCGACGATGACCTTTGCCCCCAGCGGCGCTTTCCCCAGCCGCATGACGTCAGCCGTTCGATTGGAACCCAAAGACCCGCGGATTGCAACACCGTGAGTGAGCAGAGACGAACGGTAAGTGGTATTGCCTACCATCCATTGTGGCTGGCGACAAGGCTAGGGCGCGAAAACCCGCAGCCGCCGGAGAAATTCTCGCGTTCAGCCGCGGCCGGATCGATCGCCGTTAGCTTCGAGGTGTGACCTCCGACCGACCCGATGTGCTCATCGTCGGCGCCGGTGTCTCCGGCCTGACCACCGGCGTGTGCCTGGCCGAGAGTGGCGTACGCGTGCGCATCCGGGCCGAGCAGGAGCCGTGGGCGAGCAGTTCGGCGGCGGCCGGGGCGATCTGGGACCCGATCTATGCCCGCCACTCCCGTGTCAATCACTGGGCCGCGCGCTCCTACGAGGTCTTCGCCGAACTGGCCAGGGACGGCTGCCCCGGAGTACGCGTGCTCGAGGGCGTGGAGGCCTCGCGCGTGCCGATGCCCTCCCCCGTTTGGGCCGTCGGGCTGCCGGGCTATCGCGAATGCCGGCCGGCCGAGCTGCCGGCCGGTTTCGCCAGCGGCTGGCGTTACGCCGCACCGATCATCGACATGCCGCAATACCTGCGCGTGCTGCACAAGAGGTTGGCCGCGGCGGGTGGGGAGCTGATCTTCGGTGAGCGGCTGCGAAGTCTGGGCGAGGCGTTCGCCGACGCGCCCGTGGTGGTCAACTGCAGCGGCGTGGGCGCCCGCGAGCTCGTGCCCGATCCCGGGGTGCAGCCGATCCGTGGGCAGTTGGTGGCGGTGCGCAACCCGGGGCTGGTCGACTTCTTCGCCGAGCACACCGACGAGCTGGGCGAGATGACCTACCTGCTGCCCCAGGCCGGTGTGCTGCTGCTCGGCGGCAGCGCCGAGAAGGGTGAGGCCGAGCCGGTGCCCGACTACGAGATCGCCGAGTCCATCGTGCGGCGGTGCAGCGAGATCTTCCCGGCCATCCGGGACGCCGAGATTCTCGGGCACCGCAGCGGCATCCGGCCGTCGCGGCACGAGGTGCGGCTCGAGCACGAGGCGCTGGGCGACCGGCACATCGTGCACAACTACGGGCACAGCGGGGCCGGGGTCAGCCTCTCGTGGGGTTGCGCCGACGACGTCACGGCGATCGTCCGGGCCATTCTGTCCTGACCGCCTCCGACCGGCCGGAGTGCTGCGAACGCTGAACGGCTGGGGCGCTGCGAACGCTGAACGGCTGGGCCGGCCTCGCTGCGCCGGCCCGGCCGTGGTGATCAGCGGCCCTGGCGGGCCTTGACGTTGTCGCCGAAGGTCCAGGAGCGGGAGCCGTCCCAGTTGATCGACCAGGTCATCAGGCCCTTGATGGTGGAGACACTGTTGTAGGCCTGGGTCACCAAGCTCGGAGTCAGGTAGCCGCCGCCCGCGCCCGGCTGAGCGGGGAGGCCGGGGACCTGCTTGTCGTACGGGACGCGGATCGTGGTGCCCTGGATGGTCAGGCCGTTGTCGAGGCACTGGGTCTGGACGGTGAAGCCCTGGACGGTGCCGGCGTTGTACGAGTCGCCGTTACATCCATACATCGATCCGTTGTAATATTGCATGTTCAACCACCACAGGCGACCATTGTCCAGGTACTTCTTGATGATCGGCAGGTAGGAACCCCAGATCGAGCCATACGTGACGCTGCCGCCGGTGACATAGGCGGTCTCGGGGGCCATCGTGAGGCCGAAATTGGACGGCATGGCGGCGAGCACGCCGTCGATGATGCGGATCAGGTTGGCCTGCGACGTGGAGAGCGTGCTGATGGTGCCGCTGCCGGTCAGGCCGGTCTCGATGTCGATGTCGATGCCGTCGAAATTGTACTGCCGCAGGATCGGCACGACGGTGGCGACGAAACGGTCGGCGACCGTGGACGAGCTGAGGTCGATGCCCGCGGCGGCGCCGCCGATCGACATGAGCAGGGTGGCGCCGGCGGCCTTGGCCGCGCACATCTCGGCCGGGGTGGAGACCTTCACGCCGGCGTCCATGCCGTCCTCCCAGAGGACGGTGCCATCGGAGCGGATCACCGGGAACGCGGCGTTGATGACGTTGTAGCCGTGCTGCGCGATGCGGCTGTCGTTGATCGGGATCCAACCGAGGCCGGGGTGCACGCCGTTGGACGCGCCGTCCCAGTTCTCCCAGTAGCCCTGCAGCACCTTGCCCGCCGGCCGTGATTTGACCCCGCACGAGCCGCCGGGCGGGTTGGTGGGCGGCGTGGTCGGTGGGGTCGTGGGCGGTGTCGTAGGTGGCGTCGTGGGCGGTGGCGTCGTGGGGCCGCCGGTGCAAGCGCCGAGGTCGCGCCAGAGCGAGGGCGTGGCCGCCGGGTTCCAGCCCGCGCCGGGGTGTGCGGTGTGGGTGACCAGGGCCTGGTAGAGGCGGGCGTTATAGGTGACCTGCTGGCCGATCGTGTAGGTCGGGCCCTCGGACCAGACAGTGCCCGAGCAGGTCACGGCGGCGGAGGCCGCACCCCCTCCGGGGGCGAGCACGGCGAAGGCCCCGGCGGCCATTCCGAGCGCTGCGGCCAGCGCCACCATTCGACGACCGACACCCATCTCGACTCCCTCGATGATGCGTACGTGACCTGGGATACGCACATCATGAAGTTCACCTGTATAAATATCAAGGGTTCTTAACAGTCAGCGGCAGTTCCTGATAAGCGGCGTACGATTCCAGGGCTTTCCCGGCGGCGGCGCGGTCGCGCTCGGT
>DASRYP010000947.1:0-2860 GCA_035687165.1 Actinoplanes sp.
CCGGCTGGTGGCCGGCGACCCCACCATGCAGCTGGAGCGCAACCCCGACACCCACCAGCTGGTGCTCTGGACGATGGGCGAGTCGCACGCCGACGTCGTGCTCGACCGGCTGCGCTCCGGCGGCGTCGAGCTCGACACCGAGCCGGTCAGGGTGCCGCTGCGCGAGACGTTCGCCGCGGCGGCCAAGGGACACGGGCGGCACGTGAAGCAGTCCGGCGGCCACGGCCAGTACGCGGTTTGTGACATCCACGTCGAGCCGCTGCCGCGCGGGTCCGGCTTCGAGTTCGTCGACAAGGTGGTGGGCGGCTCGGTGCCGCACAACTACATCCCCTCGGTCGAGAAGGGCGTGCGGGCCCAGCTCGAACGCGGCCTGGCCGCCGGTTACCCGATGGTCGACCTGCGCGTGACGCTCGTCGACGGCAAGGCGCACAGCGTCGACTCGTCGGACGCCGCGTTCCAGACAGCCGGGGCGTTGGCCCTGCGCGAGGCCGCCGCGGCGGGCCAGGTCACCCTGCTCGAACCGATCGACGAGGTCGTGGTGCGGGTCCCCGAGACCTTCGTGGGGGCCGTGATGAGCGACCTCTCCGGGCGGCGCGGCCGGCCGATGGGCACCGAGGCCGAGGACGGAAGCACCTACCGCCTGGTACGAGCTGAGGTGCCCGCGACCGAACTGGTGCGCTATGCGGTGGAGCTGCGGGCGATCTCGTCGGGCGCCGGCACCTTCACCCGCACCTACGTCCGGCACGAGCCGATGCCGCCGCACCTGGCCGAGGGCGTGAGCAAGGAGGCCGCGGCAAGGTGATGGCGTCGGCTGGGCGGGAACTGCGCCGACCGGTCACTCGATGACGGGGGCCAGCCAGTCCGGCAGCGGCTCCCGCGCCGCGAGCCAGTGCGCCGGGATGCCGTCGCGACCGGTGTACGCCGCCACGATCCCCCCGGCGATGGCGCAGGTGGTGTCCACGTCGCCGCCCGCGCGCACGCACGCCGCGATCGCCGCCGGATAGTCGTCGAGGAAGCGGTCGGCCACCCAGACCGCGAACGGCACGGTGTCGCGCGCCATCGCCCGGGTCCCGTTGCCCAGCTCGTACGCCGCCTCGCCCGGTTCCTTCAGGCGGGTGGCCGCCACCAGACCGTCGCGCACGCGGCCCTCGGGCGTGTGCGCGGCCACCGCCCGCAGCAGCTTGGGCCGGTGCCCGTCCAGCCGGCCGGCCGCCGCGATCGACGCCGCCACCGTGACCGCCACTCCACCGGCGATGCCCTCGGGGTGCGCGTGGGTCACCTCGGCCGCCCGGGCACCCTGCGCGGCCGCGTGCGCCGGCGAGTCGGCGTGCCAGGCGCCGAGCGGGGCGGCGCGCATGGCGGCGCCGTTGCCGGCTGAGCCCTGCCCGTCGAAGGCGGCCGCCGCGGCGATCGGCCAGGGCAGTCCCGCACGGATCTCGCGAAGCATCACGACCGCGCCCGGGCCGTAGCCGCGATAGGGGTCGTGGCGGCGGCCCAGCTGATCGGCGAAGGCGTCCCGGTCGAAGTCACCCTCCGCGAGAACGGCGACGAGGCAGCACGCCTCCTCCGTGTCGTCGGTCCACGGCCAAGGAGCGGGCGGCGGGTGCGCGATGTCGACCCGCGCCACGAAATGCTGAGCGCCCAGCGCGTCTCCCACGCTCAGGCCCGCGAGGCTCTCGAGCGCCAGCGCCAGGCGCGTACCGGGAAAAAGAGTGAACGACATCAGCACAACAGACTGTATTGCCCTCCGACCGCCCCGCCCACACCCCGGAACGGACCACAGGACGTCACTTACGGTGATTGAGAGGTGTCTCTGAATCACAAGTTAGGCCATCCCTGTCGAGAGCAGTACCTTCTTCGCATGGCCACGGTGTTGCTCGTCGAAGACGATCACGTCGTGCGCGGCGCCATGCTCCGGTCGCTCGCCGACCGAGGGCATGCCGTGCACGCCGTCGGCACGGCGCTGGACGCGTTGCGCCGGGTCGCCGCCGAGACGCCCGACCTGGTGGTGCTCGATCTCGGGCTGCCCGACCTGGACGGCTCCGACGCCCTGCGCATGCTCCGCGGCATCACCGACGTGCCGATCATCATCGCCACCGCGCGCGACGACGAGCAGACCGTCGTCCGGCTGTTGCGGGCCGGCGCCGACGATTACATGGTCAAGCCGTTCACCGGCGCGCACCTGGACGCGCGGATAGCCACTGTGCTGCGCCGTGTCGGCCGGGCCAGCCGCACCGCCCAACCGGCGGTGCACGAGGTCGGCGAGCTGCGCGTCGACGTCGGCGAACGCAGTGCCGCCCTGGCTGATCAGCCGCTCGCGCTGACCCGCAAGGAATTCGATCTGCTGGCGTACCTGGCCGCCCGTCCGGGCCGGGTGGTGTCCCGTCGTGAGCTGTTGGAGGAGGTATGGCGACAGCCATCGGTCGGCGAGGACCAGACGATCGACGTGCATCTGTACTGGCTACGCCGGAAACTGGGCGAGTCCGCGGCGAAGCCTCGCTACCTGCGCACCGTGCGGGGGGTCGGCTTCCGGTTGGTGGCGCCGGACTGAGGGCGCGACTGGCCTACATCACCGCCGCGACCACCGCCGTCGCCGCCCTCGTCTTCCTCGTCCCGCTCGGCTGGGAACTGCGTCACAACCACCGCGAGCAGGTGCTGACCGCTGCCGAGCGGCAGAGTTCGCGGGTCATCGGCGCGATCACGGCCGGCGCCGGCGTCAGGGGGCAGGCCGCCGCGATGGCCGGCACGGACGGCCGCGTGCGGGTGCATCCGCCCGGTGAGACGGCCGGCGGCCGCGCCCCGGGCGACGAGGTCCAGCACGCCGCGTCCAGCGGTTCCACGATCACCGAGAACGTCGACG
>DASRYP010000948.1:0-3717 GCA_035687165.1 Actinoplanes sp.
GCTGGGTTTGCGGGCGGCCCGCCTTCGACCCCGACTTCAACTGTGCCGACTTCTACGTCCTTTTCTCGATGGACCGGCTGGACCCGCGATACCGCCGGCACTTCCTGGGCGCAACTCGATGATCGCCGGGGGCACGCCGACCGGGTTGTGGCAGCCGGTGTCGGGTTGTGGTGACCACTGCCGTGAGGATGCCGATCAGCCGGCGGCCCGTGGGACGGCCACCCTGCGACTGATTGCGCTGGGGGCCGTACTCCTCGGGGGTCTGCTGGTCGTGCCCCTGCTGCGGGGGGTCGGCGTGCGCTGGCTGGCCCGGACGATGCTCGCGGTCCTCGGTATCCGGCTCGTCCGTCGTGGGCCGACCCCGCGGCCGGGCAGCCTGCTGGTCGCCAACCACGTCTCCTGGCTGGACATCCTGGTGCTGATGGCCGGCGCCCCGATGCGTCCGGTGGCCAAGGGCGAGGTGGGCGCGTGGCCGGGTGTCGGGATCTTCGCCGGGCTCTCCGGCGCGATCTTCATCGACCGGTCGCGTCCGAAGTCCCTGCCCACGACCATCGCCGAGGTGACCGAGTCCCTGCGTTCCGGCCGTACGGTCGCGGCCTTTCCCGAGGGCACCACGTTCTGCGGCGTGGACCAGGGCCGCTTCCGGCCGGCGTTGTTCCAGGCCGCGGTCGACGCGGGCGCTCCGGTGGTGCCGGCCGCGATCCGCTACGACTCCACGGCGGCGGCCTTCATCGGCGAGGACACCCTCGTCGATTCCGTACGCCGGGTGGCCGCGCTACGGTCGCTGACGGTCACCCTCGTCACCGCACCCGTGTTGCGTCCCGCGCCCGGCGCCGACCGCCGGATGCTGGCCCGCGCCGCCCAGTCCTCGATGGGGGTGACCGGATACCGGCTCGCCGCGTGAGAGCGCTTACAGAAAACTTTCAGCTTCCGTGCAGGCAAGCTGCAGCGGACTGATAAACAATGGGCTCATGGCCGCCCAGACCCAGCCCAAGCCGAGCGAGGCGAAACTGCTCGTCGTCGAGGACGACGCGAACATTCTCGAGTTGCTCTCCGCCAGCCTTCGTTTCGCGGGCTTCGACGTGAGCACCGCGACGAGTGGCAGCGCGGCGGTCAGCGCGGCGAAAAGCACCACGCCCGACCTCGTCGTGCTCGACGTGATGCTGCCCGACCTCGACGGGTTCGAGGTCATCCGGCTCATGCGCGAGGGGGGTCAGCGCACCCCGGTGGTCTTCCTGACCGCCCGCGACGGCACCGACGACAAGATCCGTGGTCTCACCCTGGGTGGCGACGACTACGTCACCAAGCCGTTCAGCCTCGAGGAGCTCACCGCCCGCATCCGGGCGGTGCTGCGCCGCACGACGCAGGGCGACGACGAGCCGTCCCGCCTGGTCTTCGCCGACCTCGAGCTCGACGAGGAGACCCACGAGGTCTACCGGGCCGGCCAGCGCGTCCAGCTCTCGCCGACCGAGTTCAAGCTGCTGCGCTACCTGATGCTCAACGCCAACCGGGTGCTCTCCAAGGCACAGATCCTCGACCACGTGTGGAAATACGACTTCCGCGGTGACGACAACATCGTCGAGTCCTACATCTCCTACCTGCGCCGCAAGGTCGACAACGTCCAGCCGCGGCTGATCCACACCCTCCGCGGGGTCGGTTACGTTCTTCGCAAACCCGCCGTCTGAGCCGGGCCGTGACGCTCACCGAGCGGGTTCGCAGCTCGATCTCGCCGCAGCCCAGCCTGCGCAAGGTGTCGCTGCGCATGAAGCTGGTGGCGTCAGTCCTGGTCCTGGTCTTCGCCGCCCTCACCGCGATAAGCGCCGCCAGCACCTACGCGCTGCACAACTACCTGCTCGACCGGCTCGACACCTCGCTCAAGATCTATGCGGAGACGATCGCGCGGGCCCGGTCGGGCTCGCAGATCCCGGTCCCCGGCGACTTCTACGTCTCGACCTCGTCGATCTGGGGAGTGCGTTCCGACCAGCCCGTGGTGGGCGACTCCGCGCTCGGGCCCGACGACCTGCCGCCGTTGGTCAAGGGCCTCGACGAGGTCAACGCCGTGCTCGGCGAGCCCTACACGGTTCGCTCACCCAGCGGCAAGGTGCACTGGCGGGTCGTGGTCGTCGTCGACCAGAACACCCAGGTGATCCAGGTCGGCGAGAAACTGTCGGTGATCGGCCTCGCGGTCAACCAGATGGTCTGGGTCGATCTGCTGGTCGGTGTCGGCGTGCTGATCGCACTGGCGTCCATCGGCGCCGCGATCGTGCGCCAGAGCCTGGTCCCGCTGTTGCAGATCGAGCGTACGGCGGCCGCGATCGCGGCCGGTGACCTCACCCAGCGTGTCCCCGACCCGGAACCGCACGACGGCGAGCCCACCACCGAGCTGGGCCGCCTGGCCAAGGCCCTCAACGCGATGCTGGCCCAGATCGAGGCCGCCTTCAGCGCGCGCGCCCAGTCCGAGACGGCGGCCCGCGCGGCCGAGGCGTCCGCGGTCGAGGCGGCCGATGCCGCGCAGCTCTCCGAGGCCCGGGCGGTGCGCTCCGAGGGCAAGATGCGCCAGTTCGTGGCCGATGCGTCCCACGAGTTGCGGACACCGCTGACGACCATCCGCGGCTTCGCCGAGCTCTACCGCCAGGGCGCCGTGACCAACCCCGAGGACGTCGCCAAGCTGGTGCGCCGCATCGAGGACGAGGCCGCCCGCATGGGCCTGCTGGTGGAAGACCTGCTGCTGCTGGCCCGGCTCGACCGGGAGCGGCCGCTCACGCTCGGCCCGGTCGAGCTGCCGGTGCTCGCCCTCGACGCGGTGCAGGCGGCCGAGGCGATGGCACCCGAGCGCACCATCGAGCTCGAGGTCCGCGATCAGCCCGAACGGCTGGTGGCCTGGGGCGACGACGCCCGGCTGCGGCAGGTGATCGGCAACCTGATGATGAACGCGCTGGTGCACACTCCGCCGGAGGCGACGGTGACGCTGCGGCTTTTCGCCGAGCCGGGCGACCGGGCGGTGATCGAGGTGTCGGACGCCGGGCCGGGGCTCTCCGCGCAACAGAAGGCGCACGTCTTCGAGCGGTTCTACCGCGCCGACGAGGCCCGCACCCGGCACACCGATCGCACCGCCACCGGCACCGGGCTCGGCCTGGCCATCGTGGCCGCCATCGTCCGGTCGCACGAAGGGAACGTCGAGGTGATCAGCGAGCCGGGGGAGGGCGCGACCTTCCGGGTCACTTTGCCCACGGTAAACCCGGACAAAGGGTTCTCAGAAAACATCCAGGACTGACACAGGTCGGTACGAGCACGACGGGGCAAGGTTGGTGGCATGAACGAGAACAAGACCGACCCGCGGACCGCGGACGCCTCCGCTGAGAGCAGCAGCCCGGAGCGGGGACAGTCTGAGGAGCCGACCGTCGCGCAGCCCGCTGCCCCCCAGCCGGCCGCTCCCCAAGCCCCGCAGTGGGGCCGGCCGGTGTCGAGCGCTCCCGATTCGGGCGCTCCGCAGTCAGGTGCCCCCCAGCCGAGCGTTCCCCAGCCCGGCGGCACGCCCCAGTGGCAGCAGCCGCAATCCCCCTGGCCGCAGCCCGGCTATCAGCAGCCCGGCTATCCCCAACAGCCTTATGGCCAGCCGCAGCCGGGTTACCCCGGCGCCTGGGCCCCGGGCGCGACGCAGACCCAGGCGCAGCCGATCGCCGGCCCAGGGGGTCAGGCCTGGGGCGAGGGTCAGGC
>DASRYP010000949.1:0-11743 GCA_035687165.1 Actinoplanes sp.
GAGTGATGTCTGATTCGTTACCAGTCCGAGACCCTTGTCCGGTTGACGGTTGTCGAATCAGCGAGATGGCCGTCCTCGGCGAGTTGCTGTGATCGGGCTAACCTGTGGTGACGGGGCGGCTTGCTCAGCTTTTCGGTGATCTTTCGCCCCAGGTGCCCACGATGGGCGCGCACACAACCTGGAGGAGGCCCGTGACAACCCCGACCTGGGACGAGCCCGGTGGACCGATGCCGAGCGACGAATTCCGCGCCGCCACTCAAGCCATCATGACCAATATCGAACAGGTCATCGAGGGCAAGGGTGCGACGGTCCGGCTCGCTCTGGCGGTCATGCTGGCCGAGGGCCACCTGCTCATCGAGGACGTGCCCGGCGTGGGCAAGACCAAGCTGGCGAAGGCCCTGGCGCGGTCCATCGACTGCTCGGTACGCCGCATCCAGTTCACGCCCGACCTGCTGCCCAGCGATGTGACCGGCGTCAGCGTCTACAACCAGGAGACGCGCGACTTCGAGTTCAAGCCCGGCGCGGTCTTCGCCAACCTGGTGGTCGGCGACGAGATCAACCGGGCGTCGCCGAAGACCCAGTCCGCCCTCCTGGAGTGCATGGAGGAACGGCAGGTCACCGTGGACGGCACGACGTATGAGTTGCAGGCGCCGTTCATGGTGATCGCGACGCAGAACCCCATCGAGATGGAGGGCACCTACCCCCTCCCCGAGGCGCAGCGGGACCGGTTCACCGCGCGCATCGCGATGGGTTACCCCGACCCGCGGGCCGAGCTGGCCATGCTGGACGGGCACGGCGCGCACGACCCGCTGAGCGACCTGCGGTCCGTCGCCGACGCCGCCCAGGTGCGCCGCCTGATCGCCACCGTGCGTGACGTGCACGCCGCCGAAGCCGTCCAGCAGTACGCGATCGCCTTGGTCACCGCGACCCGGGAAGCGCCCGAGATCCGCCTCGGCGCGTCCCCCCGCTGCACGCTGCAGCTGGTGCGCACGGCCAAGGCGGTGGCGGCGCTCGAGGGCCGCGACTACGTGCTCCCCGACGACCTGCAGGCGCTGGCCGTGCCGGTCCTGGCCCACCGCATCATCCCGACCGCCGACGCGCAGCTCAACCGGCGGACGACCGATGCGATCGTGTCCGAGATCGTCCACCGGCTCCCGCTGCCGCACGACCGCAGCCGTTCGCCGTACGACACCCGCGCCAACAGCAACGGCGGCACCCAGTACGAGCCGCGGGGGTTCTGAGCATGCGGGAAGCCCTGCGGGGGCTGACCACCCGCGGCCGCTCCTTCCTCGCCGCGGCGGCCGCGGCCGGCATCTCCGCGATCATCCTCGGCGAGCGGGACCTGCTGCGGGTGGCGGTGCTGCTGGCCGTGCTGCCCCTGCTCGCCGCGGCCTACGTGGGCCGCAGCCGGTACAAGCTGGCGTGCACCCGCTCGCTCGACCCGGGCCGCGCGCCGGTCGGTTCGAGCGCACGGATCATCCTGCGCCTGCAGAACATGTCCCGGCTGCCCACCGGCACGCTACTGCTGGAGGACCGCCTGCCGTACGCGTTGGGCAGCCGCCCCCGAGTGGTCCTGGAACGGCTCGGCGCGCACCAGGCGAGCAGCGTGGCCTACACGGTCCGGGCCGACGTGCGCGGCCGATACCCGATCGGCCCCTTGGTGATCCGCCTGACCGATCCGTTCGGTCTGTGCGAGCTGACCCGCTCGTTCCCGAGCGTCGACAAGCTCACCGTGATCCCCCAGGTGGTCATACTTCCGGCGGTGCGACTCGCGGGTGAGTACGCGGGCACCGGCGACAGCCGCGCGCGGTCGGTCGCCGTGCACGGCGAGGACGACGCCGCGACCCGGGAGTACCGGCGGGGCGACGACCTGCGCCGGGTGCACTGGCGTTCCACGGCCCGCACCGGCGAGCTGATGGTGCGCCGCGAGGAGCAGCCCTGGGAGAGCCGGGCCACCGTGGTGCTCGACACCCGGGTCTACGCGCACCGCGGCGAGGGTCCGACCGCCAGCTTCGAGTGGGCCGTCTCGGCCACCGCCAGCATCGCGATGCACCTGCGGCAGGCCGGCTACAAGCTGCGGCTGGTCACCGGCTCCGGCATCGACATCGACGCCGCCGAGATCTCGCGCGAGGGCCTCATCCTCGACACCCTGGCCGACGTGCGGACGGAACAGAACGGCGACATCTCGACGCTGGTCGAGCAGGTCCGGCGCCGCTCCGACGGCGGCCTGGTGGTCGGCGTCTTCGGCACGCTCACCGTGCCCGAGGCCGAGCTGCTGGCCGGCCTGCGCGGCAACGGCGCCACCTGCATCGGCTTCGCTATCGACAGCACGACCTGGGTCACCCTCGGCCCGGGCGAACGGCAGGAGGCCGACCGCGAGCACGCCGCGGCCGCGCTGGCCCTGGTGCACAGCGGCTGGCGTTCGGTGCCGGTCGTGCACGGCTCGACGCTGCCCGCACTGTGGCCGGCGGCGGCGCGTGGCTCCAGCGGCTTCGCCTGGCGCGCGGCGATGGCCGAGACCGTGAGCGGGAGGAACCGATGAGCGGCCGGCGCCGGCTCGGGCTCGTCGCGGCCGGGGCGACCCTGCTCGCGGCCGCGCCCATCGGGTCGATCTTCGACAGCTACGCGTGGCTGCTGCAGTGCCTGCTCACGGTGGGCCTCATCGCCGGCGCGGCGGTCGGTGCGCGGACGCTGAGGTTCCCGCCCTGGGCCCAGGCGCTCAGCATGGTCGTGGTGCTGCTGCTCACGCTGACCTGGCTCTACCCCAGCGGCCACGAGTTCCTGGTTCCGCAGCCGGCGACGTTCAGCCACTTCGCCGACCTCTTCGCCCAGGCCGGGCAGGACACCCGGTCGTACGGCGTGCCCGTGCCCGACCGGGATGGCCTGCTCTTCGTCACGGTGCTCGGCATCGGGTCGGTGGCGATCGCGGTCGACCTGCTCACCGTCGTGGCCCGCAAGCCGGCCCTGGCCGGGCTGCCGATGCTGGCGATCTACTCGGTGCCGGTCGCGGTCTACATCGAAAGCGTCCCGGTGCTGCCCTTCATCATCGGCGCCTGCGGTTTCCTCTGGCTTCTGGTCAGCGACAACATCGACCGCGTACGGCGGTTCGGCCGCCGTTTCACCGGTGACGGGCGCGACGTGGACGTGTGGGAACCGTCACCACTCGCCGCGGCCGGACGCCGCCTGGGCGTCATCGGCGTGATCTCAGCCGTCCTGCTGCCGCTGGTGGTCCCGACGATCAGCGGCGGCCTGCTCTCGCAGCTCACCCAGAACGGTGCCGGGGTCGGCGTCGGCACGGGTAGCGGCACCGGCGGGCGGATCAACCTGTTCGCCTCGCTGAGCGGCCAGCTCACCCGCACCGACGTGGTCGAGTTGGCACGCCTCAAGACCGACGAGGAGACGCCGTACTACCTGCGCTTCGGCGTGGCCGACCAGCTCACCAACAACGGCTTCGGCAGCCGCTCGCCGGCCGGCGAGAGCGTCACTCAGGGCATGCCCGATCCGCGCGCCTCGACCGCCGGTGGCACGTTCACCCAGCACCGCGCCCAGGTCGAGGTGAGCGACAACCTCCAGCAGGGCATGCTGCCGCTCTACCAGAACACGGTGGGCGTCGACGGCTTGCAGAGCGGCTGGTTCTTCGACAACAACCAGCAGGTCGTGTACTCGAGCCGCCGGTCGACCAAGGGTCTGAAATACACGTTCGACTACGTGCGGTCGAAATATTCCCTGGCCCAGCTGCGGCAGGCGGAGCCGCTCAGCCCCAGCGACCCGATCGTGCGGGCCAATACCAGCCACCCCGACGACCCCACGGTCGACAAGCTGGTCAAGGGGCTGGTCGCGGGCAAGCAGAACGAGTACGACAAGGTACGGGCGCTGTACGACCACTTCTCGGCCAAGAACGGCTTCAGCTACCGGTTGTCGACGCAGCCGGTGACGAACAGCTCCGAGATCGCGACGTTCCTCGGCACCAGGGTCGGCTACTGCCAGCAGTACGCGGCGGCGCTGGCCTGGATGGTGCGCGAGGCCGGCATTCCGGCGCGGGTGGCGTTCGGCTTCACCCGGGGCGAGCGCGACGGGGACACGTACGTCATCACCAACCGCAACGCCCACGCCTGGACCGAGGTCTACCTCAAAGGCTTCGGCTGGATCCCGTTCGACGCCACTCCGGCCTCCAGCGTGGCCGGAGCGGCCCGTTCGGACTACGCCCCCGACACCGACCTGCCCACACCGGCGGCCACGGCCTCGGAGTCGGAAGCAGCGCCCGGAGCGGGTCCGTCGGCCTCGACCGGCGCGGTGGACCGGCCCGACCGGGCCGACTTCAGCGATCAGGGAGCGGCCGAATCGTCCGGCGAGGACACGGGCGGGCTCTCGACCACAGCCCTGCTGACCATCGGACTGGCGTTGCTGCTGGTGGCGTTGCTGCTGGTGCCGGCCCTCCGGCGGCTGCTGGTTCGCCGGCACAGACACGCGGTCACCGCACCCAAGCGGCCGAAGGTCACGACCCTGGCCGGACCGGACGACATCGTGGTGACGGCCGAGTTCTCGCAGGCCCGCGAGGACGCGCACGCGGCCTGGGACGAACTGCTGGACACGATGGTCGACTACCGCATCCCGGTCGATCCCACGGAGACGCCCCGGGCCACCGCCCAGCGCCTGGTCACCGACGCGGTCCTGCTCGAGGAACCGGCCACGGCGGCCACCCTGCTGGGAACGGCCGAGGAGAGGGCACGGTACGCCCGCAAGCCGATGCAGGGCGGCGAGCTGACCGTGGCGCTCGGGCAGGTGCGCAAGGGCCTGGCCCGCTCGGCCAACCGCCGCACAAGGCTCGGCGCGGTGCTGATGCCACCATCGGTCCTGATGCGCTGGCGACTCGGCCTGGCCGATACGTCGACGCGTCTGGTCGTCGGCGGCGGCAAGCTACGCGAGATCCTGGCCAAGGTCAGCCCGCGACGATTGTTGCCGCACCGCAGCCGCTGATCCTCTTGGACGCCGCCTCCGCCGCGCGCGGAGGCGGCGCGCGGAGGCGGCGCGCGAGCTGAACAGGGTGGCGTGACTGGCACGCTGAGGGGAACAGCAGATGGCGGCCGGTGGCCGCCATCTGGTGGGCTGGTCTCGTGGGAGACCAGTCTTCAGTTGTACCGGAGGGTGCGGCCGGAGCCGCGGGCTTGGCTGTTGATCAGCGATGACCCTCGGGGCGCTGGCGCCAGCGGTCCTCCAGGCGGTCCAGGAAACCGGACTTGCGCGTCTGGCGGGTGCGGCGCGTGGCGGTGCCGCCCACGGCGTGGAGATCGGGGGACGAGCTCTTGCGGCGGGACTGCATCGCGAACGCGGCGGCGCCGAGCATGACGACGAAGCCGGCGACGCCCAATGGCGTTGTTCTGCTGACCGTGCCATAGACGACCAGCGCCAGGCCAAGGACGATGATGAACGCGGCGACGAGAAGCCGGCGACGCGCGTGGAAACGCGGGTCGCTGGCCCGCACAGCCGAGGCGAACTTGGGATCCTCGGCAAGCGACCGCTCGATCTGATCGAACAGCCGCTGCTCGTGCTCCGAGAGCGGCACGGCATTCCTCCCCGGGCGCAGATCCAACCCCCCAGGCGGGGTCGGGGTGTCACTGAGGTAAGTGGCGCGGGACAGCCGTCGGCTGCCTTACCGAACAAGTCTACGAGGGGGTTGCCGGGTCGGAAAGCGGGACGACCGTCGAGTGCGGGTGATTTTCAGTTTTGCGGAGATCGCTTCGTCCCAAAAGACTGGCCGGACCGACGCTCGCGCGGCCGAAACGGGCGATGACCGCGTCGCTCGCGGCCTCGGCCTCGCGCCATCCGCGCTCGGGCTCACCCAGGCTGAGCTGCCGTGATGTGGTCGCGGCGGCCGAAAGCCCCTCGACGCGCACGCCGACCAGGCGGAAGTGATCACGGGCGCCGAGCGCCGTGAACAAACCCCAGGAAATCTCGAATATCTCGCGCGCCACATCGGTGCTCGTCCGCACCGTCCGGGACCGGTTGATCGTGCGGAAGTCGGCCAAACGCACCTTGATCGCCACCGTGCGGCCGACGTAGCCGCTCGCGCGCAGGCGGGCGCCGACCTTGCCGGCCAGCGAGAGCAGGCTCTTGCGGATCAGGACGGGATCGGCGACGTCGGTGTCGAAGGTCATCTCGGCGCTGATCGATTTCTCCTCGCGCTCGGAGCTGACTCGACGTGGGTCCCGGCCCCAGGAGAGTTCGTGCAGGTGGGTGGCGGCGGCCTCGCCGAGGGCGCCGCGCAGCATGCCGACGGGGGCCTGCGCGATCTCGCCGACCGTGGTCAGGCCGAGGCGGCGCAGACTCTCGGCGGCCCGCTCGCCGACACCCCACAGTGCGTCGATCGGCAACGGGTGGAGGAAGTCGAGGACCATCGTCGCCGGGACGACGACCAGGCCGTCGGGTTTGGCGCGGGTGGAGCCGAGCTTGGCCACGAATTTCGTCGGGGCGACGCCGACCGAGCAGGTGAGCTGCTGCTCCTCGATCATGCGGCGGCGGATCAGCCGGGCGATCTCGGTGGGGCGGCCGAGCAGGCGCCGGGCGCCGGCCACATCGAGGAACGCCTCGTCGGAGGAGAGCGGCTCGACCAGCGGGGTGACGTCGCGGAAGATCGCCATGACGGCCTGGGAGGCGGCACTGACGGCGGGACCGTCGACGGGCAGGAAGATCGCGCGGGGGCAGAGCGCGCGGGCGCGGGCGGTCGGCATGGCGCTGCGGACGCCGAACCGACGGGCCTCGTAGCTGGCCGAGCTGACCACCCCACGGGGGCCGACGCCGCCGACCACGACGGGCCGGCCGCGCAGCTCGGGCTGGGCACGGACCGCCACCGAGGCGAAGAACGCGTCCATGTCGACATGCAGGATCGTGCAACCCGCGTCGTCGGCAGCGGGGCCGAAACGCGGGTCGCGACCTCTCGGCACTGCCTGGCTGCGCCCCACGCAAGGAGGCTAGCCCGCCCCCCTGACAAAAAACCCGGGCCGGCGGCTCCAGGCGGGGGTCAGCGGGCGATAAGCGGGGGTCAGCGGGCGATGAGCAGGGGAATCTCCATCTCGGCGGCGGTCACCGAGCCGTGGAAGGCGACCTGGCGGCCGACCGTGGGCGGTTCCCAGCCGCCGGCGAGGGCGATCGACCGGCCCTGGCAGATCACGGCCACGTCACCGATGCGGGAGCGGTGGTCGGCCGGCACGGGGCCGAACCAGCCGCCGTCGATCGCCTCGTCGCGGGTGAGCACCCAGGCCGCGTCCCCGAAGACCTCGCGCCAGGTGGCGAGCACGTCGTCGAGGGCGCCGGGCGCGGCATAGAGGTAGCGGACGCGCGGCTCCCCGGCCACTCCGACCACACCCTCGCCGAGCACCGAAATGTCCGCCATGTCGAAACGGGTGTCCAGCGGGACATTGATCTGGCCGTGGTCGGCGACCACGAGCAGCGCCGAGCGTGGCGGCAGCCCGTGCACGAGCTGGTCGAGCAGGACCCCGACATCGCGGGCGGCGTCGCGCCAGGCCGGCGAGTCGACCCCGTGCCCGTGGCCGTAGTGATCGAGGTCGGCGAAGTAGCCGTACACCAGGGCTCGGTCGGTGGCCAGCGACGCGAGCATCGTGTCGGCCAGCGACTCGCGGGTGGCGGCGCCCACGTAGCTCGCGCCACGATAGGCCGCCACGGTCAGGCCGCTGCCCTCGAACTCGGGCTTGCTCACCACGGTCGTCGTGACGCCGGCCGCCGTCGCGAGCTGGAAGCGGGTCGGCACCGGCTGCCAGGTCGCCGGGTCGGGGTCGTGCTTCCACTGGATGTGGTTGAGCACCCGCCCGTCCGGCCGGCGCGTGGTGAAGCCGAGGATCCCGTGCGCGCCCGGCGACACCCCGGTGCCCAGGGTGACCAGGCTGACCGGGGTGGTCGAGGGAAACCCGACGGTCAGCGTGCGCCCACCCAGGTCGGCGACGATCGGGGCGTACGGCATGACCAGCGGGATCTGGTACGCCCCGAGGCCGTCGACGAGCAGCACGGCGACACGATCCACGCCGGCCAGTTGCTCGCGCAGGCCCAGCGTGTCGGGAGCGCCGGGCACCCCCAGCAGCGCCGACACGCTGGGCAGCACGTCGGCCAGGCTGTTCGAGCCGTACGCGGGCCGCACCGGTTCCAGCGCCGACCCGGGCAGGTGGTCGGCGGGAACGAGGAGCGGCTCGGCGGTCACGGCTTGCGGGCGAAGAGGTGCAGCTGGGAGGCGATGTCCCGGAACGGCGGCCGGGCCGACAGCTCGAGTTCGAGGGCGATCAGCGCCTGCGGGTCCTCCTCGACGACCGATGCCGGCAGCAGGTCGGCCAGGACCCGGACGCCATGGGTCTGCTCGACCTTGAGCCCGGCCGAGCCGAGCAACGCCGCTGCGCTCTCCGCGTCGTAACGCCGGCGCAGGGTGTCGCGGGCTCCGGCGCGGCCCTCGGGATCGGCCGCGACCGCGGCGGCCGCCCGCAGGTGCCCGTTGATCGCGCGGCCCAGGATCGCCGCCGCCCGGCCCGCCACCAGCAGGCTCACCGCACCGCCGGGACGCAGCGCACCGGCGATCGCCGAGACCACGCCGGACGGGTCGTCGACCACCTCGAGCACGGCGTGGCAGAGGATCAGGTCGACGCTGCCGGGAACGACCAGGCCGGCCAGCGCGTCACCGTCGCCCTGCACGGCCCGGACCCGGTCGGCGACCCCGGCGTCGGCGGCCCGGCGGGTCAGCGCGGCGAGCGCGTCGGGGCTGGCATCGACGACGGTGACGGTGTGTCCCGCCTCGGCCAGCGGCACGGCGAACCCGCCGGTGCCACCGCCGACGTCCAGCACGGTCAGCTCACGGCCGACGTGTCGTTCCAGCTCACGGCGCAGCACCGCCCAGACGGCGGCGGTGCGGGCGGAGACGAGCGGGCGCGGGTTTCGCGTCGGGGCCTTTTCCACACCGGCAGCGTAACGGCATCTCGGGACGGCCCTCAGAACCGGAACAGCACGCCGGTGGCGCGGCGCATCTCGCAGGTGTTGCCGAAGCGGTGCGTCCAGCGCACCGGGCGGCCGTGCCAGGCGCCGCTGAGCTCCGCGGTGACCGGCTGGTAGAGCAGGATGCAGTTCCCCGGCGCGGACTTGATCCGGCTGGGGTCGGCGTCGACCTTCTTGAGGGTCGCGCAGGCCTTCGCGGCGAGCGGGTGGCCGCCCTGGACCGGGTCGCAGGAGAGCTTCACCGCCATCGCGAAGCCGGCGTCGGCGCGGTAGCTCACCGTCAGCCACTCCTGGGACGCGCCGGGTCGGGGTGCGGAGCCGTACGTGGGCTTCGGGTCGGGAAGGGGGCCGATCGCTCCGGCGTGAACAGCGGCGAGGGCGGCGAGCAGAACGGGAAGCATGACGGCTCCGGCACGAAAAGGGTAAAACGGTCGAAAAATATAATATCGGCCGGTCAGCGGAAGTCGCGGGAAGTCGGCGCCACCGGCGGGGTGACCGCTTCCAGCCGATCCGCCACCAGGTTGTGCACGCCCTCCGCCTTCTCGAGCCGCCCCCGCACGATCAGCGCCGTACTGGTCCGTGCCACCCGCCGGTACCGCTGCCACAACCCCGGTGAGCAGGTCACGTTCAACATCCCGGTCTCGTCCTCCAGGTTCACGAAGGTCACCCCGCCCGCGGTGGCCGGCCGCTGCCGGTGCGTGACGATCCCACCCACCCGGATGCGGGTGCCCGCCTCGACCCGGCCCAGCTTGGCGATCGGGATCGCACCCGCCCGATCGAGGTCGGCCCGGATGAACCGGGCCGGATGCGAGTCGGGCGACAACCCGGTGGCCCAGACGTCGGCGGCCAACTCGTCGACCTCACTCATGCCGGGCAGTGTCGGCGCGTCGATGCCGGTCACCGTGCCGGGCAGGCGGTCGGGCCGGTCCTGCGCGGCGGCCCCGGCGGCCCAGAGCGCCTCCCGCCGGGAAAGTCCGAAACCCGCGAAGGCGTCGGCCGTGGCGAGCGCCTCCAGGTGGTTGGTGGAGCAGCCCGTACGCCGGGAAAGGTCGGTCATTCCGCGATACGGTCCGTTCGCGCGCCGCTCGTCCTGGATGCGTTCGGCCAGGTCCTCCCCGATCGTACGAATGCTGGCCAGACCCTGCCGGACCGCCGGACCACCCAGCCCCCAGGCGTGCGGCGGCTCTCCGGGCAGCGCACCCCACCGGGTCTTCGGCGTCGACTCGAGAACGGCCGCCGCGTCGCTCAGGTTGATGTCGGGGCGGCGCACCTCGACACCGTGCCGGCGGGCGTCGTCGACCAGCGACTGCGGCGAGTAGAAACCCATCGGCTGGGCGTTGAGCAGGGCCGCGCAGAAGGCCGCCGGGTGGTACCGCTTCAGCCACGCGCTGGCGTACACCAGATAGGCGAAGCTCATCGAGTGACTCTCCGGGAAGCCGTAGCTGGCGAACGCGGCGAGCTTGGTGAAGAGGTCGTCGGCGAGCTCGCCGGTGATTCCGCGCTCGGCCATCCCCGCGTACAGCCGGCTCTTGATCTGCTCCATCTTCTCGGCCGACCTCTTCGAGCCCATCGCGCGGCGCAACTGGTCGGCCTCGGCCGGTTCGAAGCCGGCAACGTCGATCGCGAGCTGCATGAGTTGTTCCTGGAAGAGCGGCACACCGAGCGTCTTCTCGAGTGCGTTGCGCATCAGCGGGTGAGGATAGGTGACCGGTTCCTGGCCGTTCTTACGCCGAATGTACGGATGGACCGAACCGCCCTGGATCGGGCCCGGGCGGATCAGCGCGACCTCCACCACCAGGTCGTAGAAGACGCGCGGTTTGAGCCGGGGCAGGGTCGCCATCTGGGCGCGGCTCTCCACCTGGAAGACGCCCACCGAGTCGGCCCGGCAGAGCATGTCGTAGACCTCGGTGTCGGTCAGGTCCATCGTGGAGATGTCCAGGTCGGATTCGATCATCTCGTACGCGTACCGCAGCGCCGAAAGCATGCCGAGCCCCAGCAGGTCGAACTTGACCAGCTCGATCGCCGCACAGTCGTCCTTGTCCCACTGCAGCACCGTGCGGCCCGGCATGCGTCCCCACTCCACCGGGCAGACCTCGATGATCGGACGGTCGCAGATCACCATGCCCCCGGAGTGGATGCCCAGATGGCGGGGGAAGTTCTGCACCTGGTTGGCGAACTCGACCACCGATGCCGGGATGTCCTCGACGTCGACCGTGGCCACACTCCCCCACCGGTCGATCTGCTTGCTCCACGCGTCCTGCTGGCCCGGCGAGAACCCGAACGCCTTGGCCATGTCACGCACCGCCGACCGCGGCCGGTACGAGATGACGTTCGCGACCTGGGCGGTGTGCTCCCGGCCGTGCTTGCGGTACACGTACTGGATGACCTCCTCCCGCCGGTCCGACTCGATGTCGACGTCGATGTCGGGCGGCCCGTCCCGCTCCGGCGCGAGGAACCGCTCGAAAAGCAGGTTGTGGGCGACCGCGTCCACGTTGGTGATCCGCAGCGCGTAACAAACGGCGGAGTTGGCGGCGCTTCCCCGACCCTGGGCGTAGATGTTCTGCTCCCGGCAGAACTGGACGATGTCGTAGACGACCAGGAAGTAGCCCGGGAAACCCAGCTCGTCGATCATCTTCAACTCGTACTCGATCTGCTCATACGCCTGCGGATGCGCCTGCGGGGGCCCGTAACGCTCACGGGCGCCGCGCATGGTCAACTCGCGCAGCCAGGTCATCTCGGTGTGCCCCGGCTCCGG
>DASRYP010000950.1:0-2077 GCA_035687165.1 Actinoplanes sp.
TGCCCTGGAGAGCCGAGGTCAGGTCGGTGAGCGCCGCCGCCCGGTCGGTGCCGGCCCGGTTCTGCACGATGACCATCTCGCCGGCGGGCCGCTCCGGGAAGCCGGCCGCCTCGACAATCTTGTCGGCTTTCCCGGAGTCACCGTGCCCCTGATCCGCGGCCGTCGCCTCGACGGAACCGAAGTGTCCACTGAGCACGGTCACGCCGACCACGAAGGCGATCCAGCCGAGAATCGCGAGCGTCCGATGCCGGGCGCTCCAAAGCGCGGCTCGAGCCGCGATGCCCTTGACTTTTTCCTCGTTCTCCATGCTGAGAACGCTATGGAGAGCGGAGATCCCGATCGATACAGCAGACCCGCGTATCAGGGGTAGTGCTAGCGCTACCCCTGGAGGTAGGCCAGCACTGCCATGACCCGGCGGTGCTGTTCCTCGTCCTGGTGCAGGTTGAACTTGGTGAAGATGTTGCGGACGTGCTTCTCGACCGCGCCCTCGGTGACGACCATCTTGCGGGCGATCGCGGCGTTCGACATGCCCTCGGCCATCAGCCCGAGCACCTCGCGCTCGCGCGGCGTCAGATTGCGCAGCGGGTCGTCGCGGCGGCGGCGCACCAGGAGCTGGCTGACCACCTCGGGGTCGAGGACCGTGCCGCCGCCGGCGACGCGGCTCAGGTTGTCGAGGAACTCGGCGACCAGCGACACCCGGTCCTTGAGCAGATAGCCGACCGCACCCATGCGGTCGGCCAGCAGGTCGTCGGCGTACGACACCTCGACGTATTGGGAGAGCACGAGGATCGGGGTGCCGGGGACCCGGCCGCGCGCCTCCACCGCGGCCCGGAGCCCCTCGTCGGTGTGCGACGGCGGCATGCGAACGTCCACGATGGAGACGTCCGGCCGATGCTCGGCGATCGCCGTGACGAGGGACGGCCCGTCGCCGACGGCCGCCACCACGGTGTGGCCGTTCTCCTCGACGAGCCGGACGAGTCCCTCACGCAACAGCACCGCGTCGTCGGCAATAACCACCCGCATGCCGTCATGCTGTCAGATCCAGCGGGTTCTAGACGGGCAAGGCCGCGGTGAGTCTGGTCCCGCCACCGGCCGGGCTGTCGACGTCCAGTACTCCGCCGGCGGCCCGCACCCGGTCGTCGAGCCCGGCCAGCCCGTGCCCCTTGGCCAGGCTGGCGCCGCCGATCCCGTCGTCGGCGATCGAGACGATCAGGCCGGAGACGTTGCGCCGCACGCTGACGTGGACCTCGTTGGCCTGGCTGTGCTTGGCCACGTTGGTGAGCGCCTCGGCGACCACGAAGTAGGCCGTCGATTCGAGCGTGGGTTCAAGCCGCTCGGCGAGCAGGGCGTCCAGTTCGACGGGGACGAGGCTGCGGCCGGCGAGGGCGGTGAGCGCGGCCTGGAGCCCGCGGTCGACCAGGATCGGCGGGGCGATGCCGCGGGACAGGGCGCGCAGCTCGTCGAGCGTCTCGCGGGTCTGGGTGAGCGCCTCGGCCACGGTGGCCCGGGCGGCCTCGGGGTCGGTGGTGAACTGCTGCTCGGCGCGGCCGAGGTCCATCGCGAGCCGCACCAGGCGCTGCTGCGGGCCGTCGTGGATGTCGCGTTCGAGCCGGCGCAGGGCGGTGGCCTCGGCCGAGACGGCGGCGGCCTTCTGCCGCTGGGCGACCTCGCGGGCGGCGTTCGCCTCGACGACCTGTTCGCGCAGCTCGTTGACGCCACTGAGCAGGGCGTGGGCGAAGTACGCCTCGAGCAGGGCGAACGCGCGGACGACCGGGTAGAGCGTGCCGGCGAAGAAGATGCCGAGCGCGAAGTAGAAGATCAGCCGGGTCGTGGTGTCGTCGCCCATGCCGAGCAGCTCGGGCAGATCCTGGTTGTCCGGCGGGTGCGGGATCGACCAGTCCCAGAGGACGACGGTCAGGCCGCCGAGCGCGCCGGCCCACCAGGTGATCACGAAGCTGAAGCCGATCGTGCTGGGGATCCACCGGAACATGCCGTGCACCAGGTCGAGCCAGGATTGCCCGTCGGCCAGCGGGGTGAGCGAGCGGCGCACCAGGCCCGCCCCGGTCGACCTCTTGTA
>DASRYP010000951.1:0-8635 GCA_035687165.1 Actinoplanes sp.
CGGCCTACCTCGATCTCGACCCCGAGGCGGTGGACGCGGCGCTGGCCCGGCGGGGGTTGGAGCGGGACGGCTACATCCTGTTCCTGTCCCGGGTGGCGCGGGCCAAGGGCATCTACGACCTGATCATCGCGTACGGGGAGATGCGCAGCCGCGACAAGGTCAAGCTGGTCGTCGCGGGGACCGGCCCGGCGCTGGAACACGTGCAGGCGATGGCCAAGGAGGACGACCGGATCATTTTCCTGACCGACGTGGACGACCAGGAGAAGCCGCTGCTCATGCGGGGCTGCGCGGCGTACGCCCTGCCGACCAAGCCGGAACCGGACTTCGTCGAGACGTTCGGTATCGCCCTCGCCGAGAAGATGCTGGCCGGCGGCGGCCCGGTGATCACCACCCGGACCGGCGGCACCGGCGAGGCGGTCGGCGACACGGCGATCATCGTGGAGCCCGGCGACATCCACGGGCTGGCCGACGCGCTCGACCGGGTGGTGCTCGACATGACCGGCGCCGAGCGCGCGGAGATGGCCGCCCGAGCCCTGGCGAAGGCGATGACCTTCGACCGCGGGGTGGTTTTCGACTCTCTCTTCCCGGCCTGATTTCCGTACGCGGGCCCGCCGTGCCTCGGCGCGGCGGGCTACCGTGCGTTTCACCAAGCTCGATGTGCCGCGGTCACCCGGAATCGGCCGTCCCGCCACGGCACCCGATCACGTGAGGACCGGGAAGACGTCCTTCTTGGTGCGGCCCGTGGCGGCCTCGATGAAGGCCACCGGCGACCCGATCCGGGCCAGTACGTCGGCGGTGTGTTCGAGCGCGGCCGCCGGCACCGACGGCTCGAGGCCGAGCGCCCGCTGCAGGTCGAGCAGGTGGACGGTGGCCTCCACGATGCCGATGGTGAGCACCTCGTCGAGCCGGAGCACCCCGGTGCCCAGATAGTCGACCACCACGTCGCCGGACGAGCGTGCCGCGGCCAGGGCCTGCGGGCCGACCGTGGCGAAGGCGTCGATCATCTCCTCCGGCGTGTGGGTGGCCGCGTCGGCGACAGCCCGGTCCGCCACCGACTGCCGAGCGAGCGTCGCCACGCCGTCCGGGGCGTTGAAGGCGCGCATCAGGTCGGCGGCGGTCTCGTGTGTCGGCGGGGTCGAGCGCACCTGCGTCAGGACGTATGTCAGCCAATGTGGCCACGGTGACGCGTGCGCGAACAGGGCCCGCACGGTCCAGGGTGGCAGCCGTGTCGGCGCCTCCCACTGGGCGGGGGTGAGGACCCGGCCCCGCGCGGCCCAGGCCGCCCAGAGCGACGACAGCGTGTCGGCGCGGTTCACGACGCGTGCACCCCGGAGACCGTGGTCACCCCGGCCCAGAACGAGTGGGGCGAAGTCGGGTCGTCGAGCAGGTTGGCGAGCTGCGGTCTCAGCACGGCGACTCTCCCGGGATAGGCGGAAGGTGAGCGATCCGATACCGAGAGTTTCAATGGGATTTTGCAATGTCAAGACAAGGATCTATCTCGCGTACGTCGAGAGTCCCGCCAGCAGAGCGCTGAGCCCGGCTTTCGCGTCCGCGAAGAGCATCGCCGTACGGGCGTCGGTGTAGAGCTCGTTGTCGATGCCCGCGTAGCCGTGGCCGAGCGAGCGCTTGATGACGATCACGCTCTTGGCCCGGTCCACGTCGAGGATCGGCATCCCCGAGACGGGATTGCCGGGCCGTCGCGCTGCCGGATTCGTGACCGCGTCACACCGTCCGGGGTCAGCGCCATGCGGCGTTCACGGCCGGCGGTCTCGCGGAGGACTCCCACTGTCGTCATCGACATATCGAAGCCTTATCACATTGACGCCAGGGCCGGCCGCACGGCGGAGCGGTTGGGCAACGGAGTCTGGTCCTGAGCCACTGCTGACCGTCCACGCCGACCGCCTGCACGGCCCGCTGGACGAGTTCACCACGGCCTAATGCTCGAGGGCGTGGGCCATCGACGCCTGCTCCTCCAGCACTTCGCTGATCCGGGCCTGCACGCCGTCGAGCTGGGCGATCGTCTCGCTGGTGGTGCGGATGCCGCTGGCCACCGACTCGGCGCTCGACTGCAGCGCCGCGATCTGCTCCGAAACGCGCTTGGTGGCGTCGGCCGTCTCCCGGGCCAGCTCCTTGACCTCGCCCGCGACCACGGCGAACCCCTTGCCGATCTCGCCCGCGCGAGCCGCCTCGATCGTCGCGTTCAGGGCGAGCAGGTTGGTCTGGTCGGCGATCGACGAGATGATCTGGATGACGTCGCCGATCGCCGCGGACGCGTCGTTGAGCGAGGCGACGTCGCCGGTCATGTCCGAGGCCCGGCCGACCGCCTCGTCGGCCACCCGGCTCGCGTCGGCGGTGGCGGTGCGCAGCCGCGAGACGGTGTCCAGCAGCCCGCGGGCGTTGCGGGCGGCCGTCTCGGCGCCGCGTACCACGTCGAGCCGTTGCGACACGAGCTGCTGCACGTTGCGCAGCGCGTCCATCCGCGACTCGGAGAGGTCGATGAACTCGTTGGTGAAGAAGTCCATCGTGCCGATGATGTGGTCCCCGCCGGAAATGGGGAAGCAGACCCCGGAGCGGACGCCCCCGCGCTGCGCCGCGGGCGCCCGGACGCAGTCGGTGAGCTGGCCGATGTCGCGCACGAAGACGAGGTCGCGGGCCCGCCAGGCCCGTCCGGAGAGGCCGACGCCCTCGGCGAAGGTGGCGGCCAGGGTCACCTTCTTGAACTCCTCGCCGGCTTCGCCTGACTCGACCCGGAAACGCAGCACGTTCTCGTCGTCGTCGATCTGCCAGTACGAGCCGTAGGCCCAGCCGAACGCCGTCCGCACGGCGTCCAGCGCCGACTTGAGCGCGACCGAGGAGTCGGTGGTGTGCCCGAGTGCGGTGACCACGTTGGTGACGGCCAGCCGGTCGTCGGCGATCTGGCGGGTGTAGTAGGCGGCCAGCGCGGCCATGCGGGCCTGCTCGGCGACCCGGGCGATCGCGCCCCACTTGCTGATCAGGGAGGCGTCGGGAACCAGGTCGGTGTTCGCCATGTACTCCAGCACCGCGGAGACGCGGCCGGCCTTGGCGATCGGGATGGCGGTGGCGGACTTGATGCCCACCCGGACGGCCGCTCCGAATCGAGGATCGCCGACCGCGGACTCGTTGAGGTAGACCGCGTTGCCGCGCATCGCCTGCTGTACCATGCTGGGCACGCCGCCTCCGCCGAGGGCGCCGGCAAGCCGTCCGCACTCGAATTCCAGGCGGGCCGTGCCGCCCTCGACGATCCAGATGGCCACGTATTCCAGGCCGTAGAACTCGAGATACGTCGAGGCGTAGATGCGCCAGCTGCTGGCCTCGTCGGTCACGGTCTCGAGGTTGACGACCAGCTCTTCGAGCGCCTCGATGTCGCGCGGCGGCGTGCGCTGCACGAGGGGCTGGCTCTCCACGCGCTTCCCGAACAGACCCATGGTGTCAGGCTACGGAGTGACATGCGCTCTTTAGGTCAGTATCGCGAAACGCTCAGACCGTGAGCTCCGCCGGCGCCGAGTCGCAGACCTCGTGGTGCCGGCCGTCGTGGTCTGCGGGGATATCAGGGCCATCTTGTGGAACGGGGTGAGCAGCACACCGCGGTTGACCGGACAGACGGGCGGGGCGTCCCCCAACTCGCTGTCTACGATGCCGGCGTCTGCTGACCGAAAGCGCTGAAGAACTTGTCGCGGAAATCGCTCATCGGCCAGACCGGGGAGTCGGGTCGTGGGCGCAGGCCGTCCGCCCAGCCCCAGCTCGCGATGCGGTCGAGCACCTTCGGGTCCTTGGCCAGCACGGTGATCGGCACGTCGTGGCTGGCGCCCTCGCCGGCCGCGATCGGGGACGGCTGGTGATCGCCGAGGAAGACCAGCACCAGGTTCTCGTCGCCGTACCGCTCGACCCAGTTGATCACGGAGGTCAGCGAGTAGACGATCGACCGGCCGTACTCGGCGCGCACCTGACGCGGTTCGGCCCAGAGGGCGTTGGGCTTCTTTCCGTCGGCCGCCATCTTGCGGTAGATCGAGCCGTCCCCCACCTGGTTCCAGTCGGGCAGGTAGTCGGGGATCGGCGCCCACGGGGTGTGGCTGGAGACCAGCGGCATCTCGACCATCAGCGGTCCCCGGCCGGGCTTCCGGTACTCGATCGTGTTGAGCTGCTTGAGCGTGTACTGGTCGGGCATCGGCGACCAGCTGAACTTCGGGCCCTGGTAGCCGAGATTCCGTGAGTCCCAGACCGCGTCGTACCCGTAGAAGTTGCCCTCGGGCCAGGCCCGCGTCGCGCCGGGCATGACGCTGACCGTGCGCCAGCTCGCGTCGCGGAAGGCCCGGGTCATCGTGAGGCGATCGGTGGCGACGAGGTTCCGGTAGCGCTGCTCGTTGTTGATCCACAGACCGGACTCGAGGGTCGAGTGGGCCAGCCAGCTCCCGCCGCCGAACGTGGGCGAGGTCAGCCAGCCGCTGCGGGCGGCGAACCCGGCCTTCGCGAGCTGGGCGGTGCCCTTGTCGAGCACGGGGGTGACCGTCGGGGCCAGCGCGACACCCTCGACGGCGCTGCGGCCGTAGCTCTCGACGAAGGTGAGGACGACGTCCTTACCCTTGAGCGCGGTGAGCATCTGCGCCGGCGGGACCGTCTTGAACGGATCTCGCTGCACCTCCCTGGCGAACTCGGCCTCGTCGCGCAGCCCGGCGCGGGCCTGGTGGGCGCGGTCCCAGGCGTACGTGGCGGTGCTGCGCGCGGCGACCGGCACGGCTCCCCAGACCGAGAAGCCGAGCGCGAACGACAGCGCCCAGGCCACGCCGGCGCCGCCCGCGGTGATCGCCGACCGCACCCGGTGGCGGCCGACCAGAGCACCGACCCGCAGGACGGACCAGCAGGTCAAGGTCAAGACCCCGGCGACGAGTACGAGGATGGCGGCGACGGCGCCGATCGCGGCCGCCCGGCCGTAGGAGTCGACGACGAAACTGAACGCGTCGTCGAACAGCACCCAGTCCAGGACCGGATCGAACGGGCGGTTGAGCTCCTCGAAGAAGCCCATGTCCAGGCACTTCTCGATGACCAGCAGGCCGACGGCGGCACCGGTGGCGACCGCGAAGACCGTGCGCGCCCGGCCCGGCAGGACGGCGAGCAGGCCGAGGATCACCGCGCCCTCGAGCGGGAGGCGCAGGAAGCCGAGCGGGGTCAGCCTGGACAGGACGTTCGGGAAGATCAGCGCCGCGAGGAGAACGACTCCGGCGATAATCGTCAGTGCCAGCTGCACGCGCGGCTTCCGGACGACCGTTCTGACGGCTCTTGCGATGGCGCGGGGGCGCACGGCGGCCGGCGGGCCGTCCTGGATCTCGGGCACGTCAGGGGGAACGGATGAAGGGGCCCCGTCGGTTCAGCGACACGAGAAAGTCACTGCCCCCATGACGGTAGTCCCGGCCGATGTTATCGACGGGAAGGTCGGCGACCCCGTGCTCGGGGTGGAGGTGCTGCGGGAGGCGGTGACCCGCGTCCACGCGGTGGGTGGCCGGCTCGCCAACCCCCGAGCCGTCATTGTCCGCGGCACGCGCATCCGCTGACCCGCGGCCGCCGTGTGTTCGCGGTGCACCCGGGTCCGGTAGCCGCCCGGAACCGTCCGAAGTGGTGGCGTGGACTTGGGCCGCTGCGATGGACTTCACAAGATCGTGTGCAGTAGCCTCCGGTGGCCGTTGATTCTTCAGGGTGGGTGTGATGACTGCCGTCGATCGCCAGGTCGTGCTGCGCCGCTGTTCCAGACCCGTCTACCAGGTGGGCGCCGTCGTCGCCCTCGTCGCCACTGTGCAGGCCGCGCTGCTGCCCTCGGTGGAGGCCGCTCCGGCGTGGTTCTGGGCCGCCGTGCCGGTGTGCGCCGCGGCCGCGACCGTCCTGACGATCAAATCCGTCCCGTACGACCATGTGAAGTTCCCCGGTTGAACCTGCTGATCCCGGCCGAGGCCGTGGCGACGCTGCGCATCCCGCCGCGCGCGATCACCACGGGCGAGCCGGACCCGGTCTGGTGTTCCGTGCGCGTCGGCTGGCGACGGCAGAGGATCAGGCTCCCGTACGACCGGGCGAGCGCCGCAAATCTGCGGCTCTGGCGCCGGCTGGGGCCGATCGCGGCGGTCTTCTTCCTCGGCGCGGCGGCGTTCGTCACGGTACGACTGTTCCGCGGCCAGGATCTCCCGCGCGGCTTTACCCTGAGCTACCTCGTCCTGGTAGCTCTGATCGTCCTCGGCCACCCGAAAAGGAAGCCGCCCGCTCCGGTGCAGTCCGCCCCGGACCGGGCCGTCTACCTGCGCGGAGTACGCGACGACGTGGCCGCCGAATGGATCGCCGCCAACCCGGGCGTCCGGTCGGCCGCCCGGAGGCGTTCCCCGATCGGCGGTTCTCCTCCATGATCTGAGGGAGGGGGTGACGAATGCGGGAGGCTCGCAGGGATCTCAGGTCACGGCGCGTCTACTACGGAGCCCTCGGGCTCGTCCTGCTGATCGGCGCCGGGCTCACCGCGATCGGCATCCCGCTCGGCGGCACGGCCCAGGACGTACTCATCAATCTCGGCTCGTCGGTCCTCGGCGTCTTTCTCGTCGCCGTCGTCCTCGAACCGATCATCAAGTTCGGGCGCCGGTACGAGGAGCAGATCCACGGCGGGTTCCCGCACCGGCGCTTCCTCGACGGGCTGGCCGGCTGCTCCCACCGCATCCGCATCATGGGCGCCTGGCCGTACGTGATGGAGCAGCAGTGGCGGGCCGAATTCCTCGACGCGCTGCTCGCCGCGATCCGGCGCAACACGTCCGTCGAGATCCTGATCCTCGACCCGACCAGCCCCGCGGCCCGGCAGCGCCGCAGCGACATGCGCGAGTCGACCGACATCTCCCGCCTGGTCACCGAGATCCTGGCCGCGCTCGACGGTTTCCGCGCCCGCGTGCCCCGCGAGCGTGCGGACCGCCTGCGCGTCCGCATCTACAACACCCTGCCGCCGGCACGCCTCTACCGCTGGGACAACCGGGCGCTGAGCTCGTTCTTCCCGGCCGGCGACCGTTGGGGCTCCGACGTGCGCCACTACGAGACGAACGTGACGTCCGGGCTGGGCCACTTCGTCGACGAGCAGTTCACCCTGATCTGGAACGACGAGCGTTCCCGTGACCTGACGGCGTACCTGCGCCTGCCGGTCCGGATCCAGGCGACCGGCCGTACGTTCCAGGTCCGCTTCGTGGTGCTGGACGACGGCCTCTACGCGATCGACCCGGCCCTGACCGACAGCCTGATGCGCAATGCCTCGACCGACTGGCGCGTCGGGGTCGGGAACGCCGCCGAAAAGGAGTACACGGCCCAGGGCGTCCCCGACGACGCCGAGGACGCGTGGGAGTCGATCCTCGAGTTCTACACGCTCAAGTACGGCGAGCCCACCACCCCTGGCCGCCTCCCCGGCACGGTCCGCCTCGTCGAGAACACGTGACGAGAACACGTGACGAGAGAATGCCCAGGCGCGGGTGCGGGCGGACGTCAGCGGGGTTGCGGCGGGGTGGCAGTGCCGCATCGATCGCCAAGGACGGCTCGCGGCTCGCGGCGGGCAGCTGGCAGATCTCCGAGAAAGCGGCCACCGAGGGCGAGCCGGTTGACGGCTCGGCCCTGGTGGCCTCGGAGAGGTGCTAGCCGGCCGCGATCGAGGGGAGCAGCCGTTCCAGACCGGCCCAGACACGGGCCGAGTTGTGCGAGTGCCAGGCCGCGCCGGACCAGTACGTCCGGTTGCGGCCCTGCAAGGCGTTGAGCCGTCGGTAGCCGCCGCCGGCGATGTCGCGCGGGCCGAGGTGCAGCTCGAACGGGACGTGGGCGGCGAAGGTGGCGAAGCCCTCGAACCGCAGGCCGGCGCGCTCGATACCGGCCTGGATCTCCCGGCGCACGACGGCGTCGGGCAGCGGCGTCGGGCTGCCGTACTTCACGTTGTAGAGCCCGGGAATCGCGGTGGGACCGACCATGTAGATTCCGGGCAACGGCGGCAGGTTGTACGGCGTCTCGGGAGCCACGTTGTCGAGGCCGACGCCGGCCGGCAGCCCGGAGAGGCGAACCACCGAGGTGTAGTAGGCGCCGGGGACGAACCGGCCGAACACCGACCGCTCGGTGCCGTCCAGGTCGACCGCGGCGAGATCGCGTACCAGGGGCGGGATCGTCACCAGCAGCTTCTTCGCCTCGATCACCTGCGGGCCGCCCGGTCCGGCGACCAGCACCCGGACACCGGAGCGCGACCGCTCGACCCGCACCGCGCGGGAACTCAGCAGGACGTCGCCGCCCAGGTGCTCGGTGGCTCGTTCGTACAGCAGGCTGTTGTCGCGCGCCGCCGTGGTGAGGAAGCTGCCGCGCAGGATGTTGCTCACGACGCCCTGACCGAACGTGTTGATCGCGTAGAGCGCGGGCAGCCCCAGCACGTCGCCGATGCCCTGGCCGTAGCCGAAGACCAGCGGGACGATCGAGCCGAAGTCGTGCTTGGCCACGAAGTCGGCGAACGGCGCGACCAGGTCGGCCGGCGGCGGGTCGGGCAGGTCGAGGAAGGTGTCGATCGGGCCGAACCGGCTGATCTCCTGAAGGTAGGCGGGCAGCGCGGCGGGCACCGGCGGCGTGTAGGCCACCGGCC
>DASRYP010000952.1:0-5658 GCA_035687165.1 Actinoplanes sp.
CCCTTCTGCTCGCCCTTGGCGTGGTAGAGGGCCAGGTCGGCGTGGCGCAGCAGTTCGGTCGCCGAGCCGGCGTCGAGATTCGTGGCGACGCCGACGCTGGACGCGCCGCTGACGATGTGGGTGCCGCCGAGGCCGTCGGCGACCTGCACGGGTACGGCCAGCGTGGCGACGATGCGTCCGGCGAGTTCCTCGGCGCGGGCGGCGTCGTTGCTCTGCTCGAGCAGGACCGCGAACGCGTCGCCGCCCATCCGCGCGGCCGTGTCCCCGACCCCGATCACCCCGGCGATCCGCTCACCGACGCTGACCAGCAGCTGGTCGCCGACGGCGTGGCCGAGGGTGTCGTTGACCTCCTTGAAGTCGTCGAGGTCGACGAAGAGCACGGCGACCGTGGCGTCATCGCGGCCGGCCACCGTGAACGCGTGCTCCAGCCGGTTGCGGAACAGCACGCGGTTGGCCAGCCCGGTCAGCCCGTCGTGGAAGGCCAGGTGGGACAGCTCTTCCTCGAGGCGGCGGCGCTCGGTCACGTCGCGGACGGTCAGGACCAGGCCGCGTACGGTCGGGTCGTCACGCAGGTCGCGGCCGGTGCACTCGACCTGCAGCAGCCGGTCGTCGGAGTGCAGCACGGCCAGGTCGGTCGACTCGCTCTGGTCGCGGCCGGCGCGGATCGCGGCGAGGGTCTCGCGCAGGACGGTGTGGTGGCTGAGCGCGATCAACGACCCCAGGGGCGTGCCGCTCAGGTCGGAGTGGCCGAGCACGGTCTCCGCGGAGGGCGAGGCGTACGTGATCCGGTCGTCGCTGTCGACGATGAGGATCACGTCGGACGCGTTCTGGATGAGCGTCCGGAAGTAGGCCTCGCTGTCACGGCGGATGACCTCGCCGGTCAGGCCGATGCGCTGCAGGACGACCTCGATCTGCCCGAGGAACGCCGCGATCGACGGGGTCGTCTCGCGCAGCACCCCGGCCGGCCCGGCGAGCAGGCCGGCGCAGATCCGGCCGTCCCCGGGCAGCGGCATGGTGGCGTACAGGAAATGCTCGAAGCCCCGGGTGGGCAGGCCCGCCGGGACCTCCCCGGCGCTCAGCAGCCGCAGGCCGGGCTCGTGCCGCACGGCGGCGTCCAGGCTGAGGGTGAGCCGGAACGCCGTGTCGGTCGGGAGCAGGGTGGCGATCCCCGAACGGACGGCCCGGCCGGCGTCCCACGCGGTCGTCGCGGTGAAGAGCGCGGTGCCGGCCTCGTGCAGGGCCCGCTCCCTGGTCCGGGCCCGGCGCTGGGCGACCGCCAGGCCGTTGACCCGGGCCAGCACGAGCAGGAACATCAGCGCCCCGGCGGCGGCGATGACCGGCGCGTCGACGATACCGCCGCGGGTCGTCTCGGCGTCGTGGCCGGAGATCCACTCGAGGTAGAGGACGGCCGGCGCGATCAGCGCGGCGGTGGCCATCCAGAAGATCCGGGTGGTGCCCATGTCGACGATCGTGTGCTGCGGCAGTGGCTCGGTCAGGTCGCGCATCGACGGCATGAGCGCGGCCCAGGCCATCACGGCGTAGAGAGCGATCCAGCCCAGGTCGACCGGGCCGCCGGGCGCCCAGTCGCTGTTGAGCCGGGACTGGCTGTAGATGATGTCGCTGGCCAGCAGCCCGAGGATCGCGATGGTGACGGCGGTGAGCGCGCGCGGGCGCTTGCCCGGGGTGCTCAGCAGGCGCAGCGTCATCGCCAGGGCCAGGACGTCGCCGAACGGGTAGCCGGTGGCGATCAGCTTCTCGAGGAGGCTCAGATCGCGCAGGCGGGTGAACGGTGCGATCCAGTACACCCAGGAGAGCAGGGCAAGACCGACGGTGGGGACGAGCGCGTCGAGCAGGGCGGCCCGGTTGCTGGCGCCGCCACGGGCCCGCACGAACATCACGAAGGCGCCGGTGAGCAGCGGGTAGACAGTCAGGTAGAGCACGTCGACGAGACTGGGGTTCGGCGGTGTCCCGCCGGCCGCGGTGATCGAGTTGTTGATGGAGTCGCCGGTGACGAAGCAGGCCAGCGCGGCCGCGATCAGGTACCACGGCAGGCGGCGGGCGGGACGGTACAGGTGGACGCCGAACAGCACCGCCGCGGCGCTGGTGTAGCCGATGAGGGACCACGCGATCACCAGACCGGCGGCGCTGTCCGCGAAGTAGTAGTAGAAAGCGGTCAGCGCGACGATCCAGGTGCCGAAGGCGGCGCGGATGGCTCGCGTCGTCATCGGCTCACCTCCGGTAATCGACAGCCCTACCGGATTTGATCGGGCGATGCGCCCCAGCACTGAGCGAATGGTCGGATTTAACGCCACGGCGGCGCCGGGATCGTCACCGTACGGTCGGTATCCGCCGATTCCTCTATCGCGAGGGCCACCAGGTGATCATGGGCGCCTTCGGCCAGCGGGTACGGCGGCGGGCCGTCGCCGCGGACCCAACCGGCCATCTTCCGCAGCAGGGTGGCGATGGCGATCTCCTCGTCGTTCCAGCGCCGGCCCGGGAACGGGTTGCGGAACAGGACCTCGCCGCCGAGCGTGATCGTGTCGGTGTCGAAGTCGTCCAGGTCCAGGTCATAACCGGTCTGCCGGCGTACGAGGGGTGAGCGCACGATCGTCCGGGGCGCGGTGATCCGGACGACCTCGTCGTCGCGCAGCTCGCCGTGGGTGCCGCGCACCAGGATGCGCCGGAACCGCAGCTGGTTGTGCCACTGGTTGTCGGTGAAGTCGTACAGCCCGGAGAGCCCGTCGCCGAAGTCGAGCGTGGCGATCGTCGTGGTGGCCGGCTTCGGGACCGGGTCGTCGGTCCAGCCGGCCCGGGTCAGCGGGTCGACCAGGGGCGCGGTGGTGCGCGAGGCGCGCACGGTCACCGGACCACGGCCGATGCCGAGGAAGCCCCGGATCAGCGCGACCGCGTGGTACATGTGCGTCGACGAGACCTGCACCTGGGTGGGCTCGCCGATGAGCCCGGCCCGGACGGCGGCGAGCCGCGCCGCGTGCGCGGGAACCAGCAGGTACTGCTCGGCGACCTGCACCAGACCGGTGTCGCCGGTGCGCCGCCACAGCTCGGTCAGCCCGTCGCGGGTCGGCGCCGGCGGCGTCTCGGCCAGCACCGGCAGGCCGCGTTCGACGGCGTCGGCGATCACCCCCGGGTTCGCCCCCCAGGGCACGGCGGTGACCACGAAGTCGGGTCGCAGGTCGTCCAGCGAACCGAAGGTCGGCACCGGCAGGTCGCGCGGCGTACGCACGATCGCGCCCACGCACTCGACATCGGGCAGGGCCGCCGCGAGCCGCCAGAACATCTCGGCCCGCCAGCCGGATCCCACCACCGCGAACGACGTCATGCGGCACACCCTAGAACGCGGATCAATCAGGTATCGACCGGGGAACCGGTCAATTCGTGATCGGATCGGCCGACACACTGGAAAGCACGCACGGTTGCCCTGATGGCGGGCTCTAACCGGCCAGCGCGTCGATCAAGCGCTTGGCCGAGCTCGCCAGGTTCCAGCGCTCGGCCAGGGCGATCAGGGCGTCGGGGTCCCGGGGGGAGCGCGGCATGGCCGGGTCGAACCGGGGCAGGTCGACGTCCAGGGCCACCTTGCAGACCGGCAGCGCCTTGGCCAGATAGTCGCGGGCGCCGGCGAGCTTGGTGCGCACGCCCGGCGCGAACCCGGCCGACGGGTCGTCCAGCGCGGCCAGGATCTCGTCGACCCCGCCGTACCGGGTGACCAGCCGGGCCGCCGTCTTCTCGCCGACGCCGGGAACGCCGGGCAGGCCGTCGCTCGCGTCGCCGCGCATCGCCGCGAAGTCCGCGTACCACTTCGCCGGTACGCCGTACTTCGCCTCGACCAGCGCGTTGTCGGCGTCCTCGAGCTTGGCCACGCCCCGGCCGCAGTAGAGCAGGCGGGTGCCGCGCTCGTCGTCGACCAGTTGGAACAGGTCGCGGTCGCCGGAGACCACCTCGACCGGGCCGGGCTGGGTCGCCGCCAGCGTGCCGAGGACGTCGTCCGCCTCGTACCCCGCGACGCCGAAGGCGGGGATCCCGATGGCGGCCAGCACCTCGAGCAGGATCGGGACCTGCTTCTCCAGGGCGGGCGGGACGACTTCGACATCGCCGTGCGCGACCCGATGCTTCTTGTACGACGGCACCAGCGCCACCCGCCACGCGGGCCGCCAGCTCGCGTCGAGCGCGCAGACGACGCGATCCGGGCGCCGGGTGCGGATCAGCTGCGCGAGCATGTCCAGGAAGCCGCGGATCGCGTTGACCGGTTCCCCGGCCTCGGTCCGGCCGGCTTTCTCGGGAATCCCGTGGAAGGCGCGGAAGTACAGGCTGGGTGTGTCGACGGCGAGCAGCGGCTGAGCGGTCACCGGGACACCTTATCGACCGGCTGTCGCGCCGCCTCCCAAACGACCGTTAAGCTTTCGGTGTGACGGTTGACCGGATTCTGCCCACGGCCGAGGCTTACGACCTGCTCGACCTGACCCGTGAGCTCTGCGACCGCGAGCTGGCCGGGAAGGCGGCCGAGTTCGAGGCACGCGGCGAGTTCCCCCGCGCGGTGCTGCGCACGCTGGGCCGCTCCGGACTGCTGGGCCTGCCCTACCCCGAGGAGGTGGGCGGCGCCGCCCAGCCCGCCGAGGTTTACCTGCAGGTCCTCGAGGTGCTGGCCGGCACCTGGCTGGCGGTCGCCGAGGCGGTCAGCGTGCACACCCTGTCCTGCTATCCGGTCTATGCCCACGGCAGCGAGAGCCGGCGCAAGATGCTGCCCGACATGCTCGGCGGCGAACTGCTCGGTGCCTACTGCCTGTCCGAGCCGCAGGGCGGGTCGGACGCCGCGTCCCTGGCGACGAAAGCGGTCCGCGACGGCGACACGTGGGTGCTGAACGGCACGAAAGCCTGGATCACCCACGGCCGGGACGCCGACTTCTACAACATCTTCTGCCGGACCGGCGGAGCCGGCGCCCGGGGCATCTCCTGCCTGCTGGCCGACGCGGGCACCCCCGGTCTGCTGCCGCAGAAGGCGGAGCGGGTGATGGGGCTGCGTTCGTCCGCCCCGTCCCAGGTCGTCCTCGAGAACTGCCGGATCCCGGGGGACCGTCTCGTGGGCGCCGAGGGCGGCGGTTTCACGATCGCGATGGAGGCGCTCGACGCGGGGCGGCTCGGCATCGCGGCGTGCGCGGTGGGGCTCGCGCAGGCCGCGCTCGACCACGCGGTGTCGTACGCGAAGGAGCGGCAGCAGTTCGGCCGCCCGATCGCCGCCTTCGACGGGCTGGGCTTCCTGCTCGCCGACATGGCGACCCAGGTCTCGGCGGCGCGGGCCCTGCTGCTGTCGGCGGCCCGGCTCAAGGACGCGGGCCGGCCGTTCTCGACCGAGGCGGCGAAGGCCAAGTTGTTCGCGACCGACGTGGCGATGCGGGTGACCACGGACGCGGTGCAGGTGCTGGGCGGCGCGGGCTACGTGAGCGACCACCCGGTCGAGCGTTGGTTCCGCGAGGCGAAGGTGCTGCAGATCGTCGAGGGCACGAACCAGATCCAGCGTCTGGTCATCAGCCGGGCCCTGGTGCGCCCCGGAGCGTGACACGTGCCTCGTCAAGGGTGTCCCGGGTGCGAAACTCGGCCCGGCGCGCGAGGCTGGGTCCAGCGCCGGGTGATCAACGTCGGCGCCCG
>DASRYP010000953.1:0-9853 GCA_035687165.1 Actinoplanes sp.
GGCTGGGCGGCAAGGACAACTTCGCCGTCGACCGCGCGGTCGGCGACGCCATGATCAAGGCGATCCCCGGCATGCGCTACATGGCCGCCGAGAACCGCAAGTTCGTCCACCGGGTGGCCCGCGATCTGGTGGAGAAGGAGGGAATCCGGCAGTTCCTCGATGTCGGCACCGGCATTCCCACCCGGCCCAATCTGCACGAGATCGCCCAGCGCAGCGCCCCCGAGGCCCGCGTGGTCTACGTGGACAACGACCCGATCGTGCTGGTCCACGCCCGGGCTCTGATGATCAGCGGGGACGAGGGCCGCAGTGAGTACATCTCGGCCGACCTCCGGGCCCCCGAGTCGATCCTGAAGGACGAGGTGCTGGGCCGGACCCTCAACCTCGAGGAGCCGGTCGGCCTCACCCTGATCGCGATTCTGATGCTGATCGCCGACGAGGACGACCCCTGGTCCAAGGTCGAGGCACTACGCGACGCGATGCCGTCGGGCAGCCTCCTGGCGATCACCCACCCCACTGCCGACTTCGCGCCCGACGAGGTCAACGAGGCGGTGAATGCGGCCACGGGCGCCGGCATCACGCTGGTGGCCCGGCCCGAGTCCGAGGTGCGGCGCTTCTTCGGCGATTGGGAGCTGCTGGAGCCCGGCCTCGTGCCCGTTTCGAGCTGGCGCCCCGACGAGCCGGTAGAGAACCCGAAAGCCGCCTATTACTGGGCTGGCCTGGCCCGCAAGCCGTAGGCGCAGCCGACCCCCAAACGTGGCCGACACCCCCACACGTGTGGCCGACTCGGAAGTCAACCGGCCGGGCCGCCCGGCACGGGGGAGCCGGACCGCCCGGCCGGAGCCGAACGACGCCTAGAGAGCCGCGGCGTCGCGGGGTCACCTCAACTGATGTTTAAGCGGCCCCTACTTCGGGCATTAGTCCCGAACCAACTGACCTGTGCGGGCCGGCCGCGTGATGACACACAGCGGCGACGGACCGTAGTCGAGGCGTGTCCGCAGCCGTCCGTCGCGGGTAGCGTGTGACGGCGTTCCCTCTTCTCACGGAAAGTGATCACCGCTGACGCCGCGTCATCGTGGCGGCTGAGCGCGAGAGACCTAAACCGCGATCAGTTCTGGGCATCGGACTCCCCCTCCTCAGCCGACGGCAGGCCCTCCGCCGGACGGGCGGTCGGCCGGGACAAGGCATACCTGACCCCACCAAAACGGTGCGACACCGCCGTTGCCCGCGTTGTCGCGGCACTGACATCGTCAGTGACCGGCTCGTCCCGGTAATGCGGTGCGGGATTTCCCCGGCGCGGCTCGGCCGCCTCGGAGTCGCCCTGGTCGAAGTGCTCGGGACCGATGTTCGGAACGGACATCTCGTTACCTCTCGCTAGGACGCCCCCGCCAAGAAGCCTCGCGTCGAGGCCGCAGACGCCGTTTCCGCGACCGATCCGTCACTCAAAGATGTCACCCTAAGTGACACCCGCAAGATGCGTACGTGCGTTATCATGCTCACAATCCCGTGAGTACGCAAGGCCAAATGCACGTGCATTTGCACAAGGTGTGAGGTAATTGGTTGCACACGGAAGACTATTTGACTCCGGACGATCTCCGGCCGGAGAAAACCAAGGGAGCTTCACCATGACGTTCGCGGTCAACGGCATCTCCGCCGGCCAGTTGGACGGTGTCACCTGGCAGAAGAGCCGGCGCAGCAACCCCAGCGGCAACTGCGTCGAGACGGCCCTCCTCCCCAACGGCGAGGTGGCCATGCGCAACTCTCGCGACCCCGAGGGGCCGGCGCTCATTTACACACGGGCCGAAATCGAGGCGTTCCTCGGTGGCGTCCGCGACGGCGACTTCGACAACCTGCTCGCCTGATCCGACGCGCTCCGAAAGCCTGATTTTCTTCGGCCGAGGTTCCGTCGGATGACATCAGACGGTCCCGATCCGGACAGGACAGAACAATCAACACCGAACCGGTCAACACCGTACGGGCCTGGACCGAACCGGCACAGCAGGAACGGCGCTGGCCCACCACGGCCGGCCGCCTCGGGCGTGACGTGCCCATCTCCGCGTCCCGTTCGAGGCTGATGAGACGATCCGATCGCAACAGCCCCTTGACAGGCCGCGAGACGATCAAGTGGCCGGGTAACACGGCAATCGCGTACCCCGGAAAGAGATGGGCCTGCCTAGCCGTTCAAGCCAGGCAGGACCCAGGACGGTGAAACAGCCTCGTCCACGATCGTTGGCAGCGGGCGTGGACGAGCTCACCTATGCCCCGCCAGCTCCGCGACTGCGGAGAAGGCGAGACCATAGATCTTACCCCCGGTTGGCGTGCCGCTCCAGAGCGTCGCGCCAAGATCAGGCGGGTCGCCCGACCTCGTGCAGGAGCTTGCCGAGAATCTCAGGCGTGTGGTTGGGCGGCTCGGCGTCGATGCAGACCCGCTCCATCGCCATCGCGTATTGATCGACGTCTTCGCGCTTGTCCAGATAGATCGCGCTGGTGAGCTGCTCGACATAGACGACGTCGGGAAGCTCGGGCTCGGGGAAGCGCAGGATCGCGAACGGGCCGCCCGCGGCCGCGTGGCCGCCGGCGTGGAACGGGATGATCTGCAGGCGCACGTTCGGCTTCTTGGCCGCCTCGATGAGGAACTCGATCTGCGCCCGCATGACCTCGACGCCGCCGATCGGACGGCGCAGGACCGCCTCGTCGATCACCGCCCAGAGCTGCGGCGAACCGGGCCGGTCAAGGATCTGCTGCCGCTGGCGGCGCAGCTCGACCCGCTTGTTCAGCTCCTCGGGCGTGACCCCGGCGTGGCCGAGCATGATGACCGCGCGCGCGTAGTCGGGAGTCTGCAGCAGACCAGGCACGAATTGGATCTCGTAGGTGCGGATCAGCGTCGCGGCGGCCTCGAGCCCCAGGTAGGACTGGAACCAGCCGGGCATCACGTCGCTGAACTGCTGCCACCAGCCCGGGTTGTTGGCCTGCCTGGCCAGCACGAGCATCGCCTCACGCTCGAGCGACTCGGTCACGCCATAGAGAGTCAGCAGGTCGCTGACGTCGCGCTCCTTGAAACTGACCCGACCGAGCTCCATGCGGCTGATCTTGGATCCGGAGGCTCGGATCTCCCATCCGGCGTCCTCGCGCGTGATGGCCTTGGCCTCGCGCAGGCGACGGAGTTGGGTCCCGAGCAGGATGCGCAGGACGGTGGGGCCACCGGTCGGCGCCTCCTCCTGCTGCGTACCCGCGCTCACCTGGCTCCTCGTCATCGCTCTGTCTGGGGGGCTGCCAGCCGCAGTCCCTCAGCATCCTAAGGGGGAGATCGTCCACAACGAAACAGCCTTGGCATCCGCCCGGGCGTTCGCTCAATGCGGATGCACGTGCATCCGGCCTTGCGAATGCCTCAGTACGCGAGCATGATAGCTGACAGACACGCATCGCCCGCTGACACAGCGTGCTGAAAGTTCGGCTTCTCGGCCGACCCGCAAGGCCCGGTGGCGTTCCCCCGCCATCAGGACGACCGAGTCCCGAGATCTTGGAGGGTCATCTCGATGTCCACGGCACCGACGTCTTCCCCGACCATCGCTCCGCCCCAGCGTGACCCGGCGGACGTAGCGCCCGCCGACAGCTATCACCCCTCCGACCGCGTCTGGGTCTATCGCGACGGCTGGCGGGCCGGCGTGATCGAGGCTGCTTCCCCGCGCGCGGTCACCGTGACCTACCGACCCGGCGCCCACCTCGGCACGGGTGTCGACACCTTCACCGCGCCCTATGTGACGGCCCGCTCCGGCGAGGACCCGGCCGTCGACCGGCGTCACCTCGGTCGCGGCATCTTCACCCAGTCCGGCCTTCCCGTACGGCACTCCGCGGCCTGACCGGCAAGCATCGGCAGCATGCCGTTCGCCCTGCTGCCGGCATCCGTCCTGCCGCAATCAGGCCCGCGGTAAGACTGGCGTCCGTCCTGCGGCAATCAGGCCCGCAGTAAGAACAGGCTTGACCCGAAAGCTGGGACCGACCTCCCGCGTCGCCAGTGGAGCCTGTCAATGCCCCCATTCGGGCACTGCCCCGCCGCTCGTGCACCCGCCGCGCCCGGCCGCCCACCGCTCCGTCATCATGCGAAGCGCCTTGCCGGACCGCCAAGAACGCTTCCGAGGGGCGAATCGGCCTTTAGCCGGGTCGCCTTTCTCGCGACACATCGGGCGATATCCGTGCGTAGTTGAACCAACGCGTTCGGTGCGCGCCTCGATCGCTCGCAACTTCTTTACCGGGACTGCACAGTCGCGTTCTTTACCGGGACTGCACAGTCGCGCCGCCACGGGTTCCTACCTGGCAATTCGCGAAACGCCGACCTCGGCCGACCGCGCCAGCGCCGCTACCAGGCACTTCACGGCAGATGCGGAACGGCCGCGCCCCCTGCTCCGCGGGAACGCGGCCGACGGCGATGGCTCCGCTATTCGCCCTGCGGGTCGATGTTGAAATTGTCCCGGAAGGTGTTGTCCGGGTCGTATTGGCGCTTGAGCGTCCGCAGCCGGGTGAGCGTCTTCTTCGGCCACGCTTCGTATATGCGCTCCGGGCTCTGGTCGGTCTCGAAAGAGAGATACAAACCCTGGAAGTGCGCTGCCATCGCCGTCCACTCCTCATCCAGCTTGTCCCGCGAAGTCCCGAAAGCGACGACTGAGAAGTTAGCCGATCGGTGCGAATATGCCGTGGCGTCCTCGGCCACATCCGCGACCGCGCCGCCGACCGAGCGAACCTGGAAGAAATAGACGGCTCCGGACTCGAGCAGCCGCCCGACCGCGCCGCAGAACTCCGGGGTCAAGTGTTCGACCAGCCCCGACCGGGCCACCGGGTCGCCCTGTCCCTCGTGCGGCGCGTCCGGCACGTTCATCACCCCGGCGTAGGGCACGAGCTGCACCTGCTGGTCCAGCAACGGCGCGACCTCGGCGATCGGCGTCAACCGCTCGATGATCGTGTCGGGATCGCTGGAGTCGACCACGCCGTACACCTGGGCCAGGCTCTGTCCCCGCCGCGGCGGTCCCATGATCAAGTTGGTGGTGACGTCGCGAGGTGCGGCCTCCATCGCGGTGCCCCACCGCCGCAGCAGCACAGCCGGGTCCGCGGCGTCGTAGATGAACTGCCCGAAGCCGACGTCGCCGACCTCGTCGGCCTGGAACTCGAACGACGTGACGATGCCGAAGTTCGCCCCAGCCCCGCGCACCGCCCAGAACAGGTCAGGATGTTCGCGCTCGCTGACGTGCACGTGGCTCCCGTCGGCCAGCACCAGGTCGGCCGCGCGCAGGTGGTCGATCGTGAGTCCGTGCTCGCGGGCCAGCCAGCCGATGCCGCCCGCGGTGGCGAGCCCGCCCACGCCCACCCCGCCGTAGTCGCCGCTCGACAGCGCCCACCCGTGCGGAGCGAGCGCCGCCGCGACATCCTTCCAGCGGGCGCCGGCCTCCACCCGGACGAGCCGATCCTCTTCGGAAAGCACGGTGATCTCATGCATGCCGGAGAGGTCGATGACGATGCCACCGTCGTTGGTGGAACGGCCGCTGATGCCGTGGCCACCGCTGCGCACCGCGAGTGGCACGTTCTGGTCACGGGCGAACGCGAGCGCGTCGACGACCTGCTCGACGCCGCGCGGCTGGATGACCAGACCGGGTGAGCCGCCCCGCATGTAGGTCGAGCGCACCTTCGCGTACCCGAAGTCGCCCGGCTCGATCGAGGTGAGCGACACGGGGAGACCGTCGTAGTCAATGTTGTCGCGACGCTGGCTGAGCGCAACGGCACTGCGTACGGGCCCGGTGTCGATGCCGGCGGCCGCGCGCTCCCGGGCAATCTCCTCACGCGCTGCCGGAACGACCTCCTCGGCCCAGCGCCGGATCTCCCGCGGGTCGTCGGAACCGAGAATGAACGTGCCCACCCCGCTCGCGAGCGCGAGTTGGACGACCTCCTCGCCCCATTGAGCGGCGGTCTTGCCGGGATCCCCCGAGAGGTTCAGCAGCCGGCGGATCTCGCGCGGGTCACGACCGGCCTCGGCGGCCGCCGCGTCGATGGCCGCGTTCCCCCGATCAAGATCACCAGGCTTGAGGTACGAGAGGGAGGGCAGCCAACCGTCCCCCTTCGCCCCGACGATCCGCAGCATGCGTGGCTTGTAGGCGCCGAGCCAGATCGGCACGTCGTGCACGGGTGCGGGCCCGCGCTTGGCCCCGTCGAGCTGGTAATAGGCGCCCTCGTAGCGGAGTCGGGTGCGGTCGTCGCCCCGCCAGATCTCCCGGATCACGTCGATCGCCTCGGAGAGCTGGTCGACGGACTCGGCCGGCGTGCGGCGCGGGAAGCCCATCGCGACCATCGCGTCCCAGAAGGCCCCCGCGCCCAGGCCGAGCGCGACCCGCCCGCCGGAGAGCCGGTCGAGGCTGGCGACGGCGCGGGCGAGCACGGGCGCCGGACGCATCGGGACGTTCAGCACGTTCCCCGCCACCCGGATCGTCTCGGTCTGTGCCGCGACCCAGCTCAGCAACGTCCACGTGTCGTGGAACGCGGGCTGGTACGGGTGATCTTGGAAGGTGACGAGGTCGAGGCCGAGCTGCTCGCTGAGCCGGGCGAGGTCGACCGCCACCTGCGGCGGGTTGTCAACAGGCGTGATGAACGTGCCGAATTGGATCGAGTGACCGTAATCCACCTTGCGATCGTATGTCGGCCCTCGACCCGAGCAGCCCGGTTCCGCCGTAGTCCGATGCCGGAAACCACGTCGCGGACGAAATGAGACAGGGACCACCGATGAGCCTGGACTCGAAGCGGGTTATCCCTTCATCACGGCGGGTACCGAATCGGCCGTCGAGCGCCCTGACACACGGAGGTGGTCACCATGCTCGATCCTCAGGAAAAGGCCGTATTCGATGGCTTGGTTACGCAGCTGCGCGTGGCCGACCCCCAGTTCTGCCGACGCGTGGACCGCATGGGCCGGCCGCGCACCCGCCTCTACACGACGATGGCGTTCACACTTTGGGCGCTGGCCCCGATGTGCATCGTCTTCGGCGGCTGGACCGGCGCCCTGTTCGCAGTGATCTTCATCGGTTACGGCCTACGGCTCTATACGAAGCGCAACGGCAGCACCACCCAGCCACCGTGGTGGGCGGCGACCCGAGGCAGCCGCACGAATCCCGCCTAACTCCACTTCTCTCCGGTCAGCCGCTCGTAAACCTCGATGTACCGGTTACGGGTGGCTTCGACCACCTCGTCCGGAATTTCAGGCCCCGGTGCCGTACGATCCCAGTCCGTCAACGACGACGACCAGTCCCGCAGGAACTGCTTGTCGAGGTAGCGCTGCGAACCGCCCGGCTTCCACTCGTCGGCCGCCCAGAACCGCGATGAGTCGGGCGTGAGCAGCTCATCCCCGAGCGTCAGCGTCCCGTCCTTCGCCCACCCGAGCTCGATCTTGGTGTCCGCGATGATGATCCCCTTGGCCGCGGCCACCTGCTGCCCCCGCCGATAGACCTCCAGCGTGATCCGCTTCAGCTCGGCCGCGATCTCCTCAGAGGTCGCCACTTCGACATCCGCAAAGGTCATGAACTCGTCATGCCCCTCTCCCGGCGGCACCTTGGTCGTAGGCGTAAAGATCGGCTCCGGCAGCTGCGACCCCTCGATCAGCCCCGGCGGCAACACGACCCCCGACACGGCACCGTCCCGCTCGTACTCCTTGAGCCCCGACCCCGCGAGATAACCCCGAGCGATGCACTCCACCATGACCATGTCGAGCCGCTCACACCGAACAGCCCGGCCGGCCCACTCACTCGGCACGTCAGTGCTGGAGATGACGTGGTTGGGCACGACGTCCGCCAACTGCTCGAACCACCAGAGCGAGAGCTGCGTCAAGATCTTGCCCTTGTCCGGGACAGTCGTAGGCAGAACAACGTCATAGATCGAGATCCGATCCGACGCGACCAGCAGAATGTCCTGCCCATCCGCGTAGACGTCGCGAACCTTCCCCGAGTGCAACAGCTCCACGTGCTCCCCTTAACTCCACCAGATGTATCGGTTCACGCTATCCGACCGATCGTCGAGGCAACCGCATCCCCGATAGCGGCTTCGACACTTCGTTGATCCGGCAAACTAGCGACGTGGCTAACGAACTTTCCGCTGGGCTCTACGAGACCGTCGTTACCGAGTCCCTGATGAACCGCCTCGCGGGGATGGACTCCAAGCTGATCGAGGAGCGGCGGTTGCGGCCGTCGGATGCCGCAGACCGAATCGCTCAGCTACTCGCTCGGCAGGTGCTGCAAGCGCTCGAATCCGTGGGGGAAGACGACCGAGTAGCGATCGGTGTCGAAGTAGCTCAACTTCTGACCGACGCCTTGCATCAGCGGTTGCCGCGCGCTCATGTTGTCGAGCAGCGACCGGTCGAGCCGGGATCGGTTTTGTCCGCGGTGGGCGAGTGGCTGCCAGATGGATCGGTACGCGTCCCGGCACGCCCTCTCATCCCGCTCTTGGACACAACACTGCTGACTAACGCGCCCGGTGAACCGCGCGTGGGGCTCCAGGTTTCGCAGGAGATCGAGTCGGCTGACGCCATCGATGTCGTCATGGCGTTCGTACGAAAGAGTGGTATCCGGCCGCTGCTGCCCGCCTTACGCAGGCACGTCGAGCGCGGCCGACGGTTGCGGGTACTGACTACTACCTACACCGGTTCGACCGAAGCGGCGGCCTTGGACCAGCTCGCCGAGATTGGTGCCGAGGTACGAGTCTCCTACGACACGACAATCACTCGACTGCATGCCAAGGCTTGGCTCTTTCACCGGCACACCTCGTTCAGTACCGCCTACGTCGGCTCTTCGAACCTCACCCACTCGGCCCAGACCGCGGGGATGGAGTGGAACGTCCGCGTCTCGGCCGCCCGCAATCCCGACGTGATCGACAAGATCACCGCAGTCTTCGAGACCTACTGGCAGGGCGGTGACTTCGTCGAGTACGTCCGCGAGCAGTTCGACCAGTCCCTCGAACGGCTGCGCCGATTTGCGCAGGGCGATCAGATGGTCATCAGCCCCCTCGAAATCCGCCTCGAGCCGTTTCAAGACCGCCTCCTCGAACTGATCGAGGTCTCCCGGGGCAACGGTCACCATCGGAATCTGCTCGTGTCGGCGACCGGTACCGGCAAGACGGTGATGGCTGCGATGGACTACGCCCGACTCCGCAAGCACCTGCCCCGAGCACGTCTCCTCTTCATCGCTCATCGGCGCGAGATCCTCAACAAAAGCATGGCGACGTTTCGGCATGCTCTGCGGGATCATTCCTTCGGCGAGCTGTGGGTGGGGAAGGATCGGCCGCGCGAGTTCGACCACGTCTTCGCCTCCATCCAGAACCTCACCGAGGATCGACTCGCTCGGCTTGCTGAGGACCACTTCGACGTCGTCATCGTCGACGAGTTCCACCACGCTGCGGCGAGGTCGTACGACGCGCTGCTCAGGAAGCTCAAACCGCGCGAGCTACTCGGTCTGACCGCTACTCCCGAACGCGCCGATGGACTCTCCATTCTGCACTGGTTCGACGATCGAATCGCTGCTGAGCTGCGCCTGTGGGATGCCATCGAGCAGCACCGGCTGGTCCCGTTTGTCTACTACGGCGTCCACGACGGCCTCGACCTGCGAGACGTACCGTGGCGACGCGGACAGGGCTACGACGTCGATGCCCTGACGGAGAAATACGTCGCGGACGGCAGTTGGGCGCGTCTGGTGTACCAGCAACTCGCCGAGCGCGTCGACGATGTGCAGACCATGCGCTGCCTCGGCTTCTGCGTGAGCATCACGCACGCCCAACACATGGCTGAGCAGTTCCGCGAGATCGGGGTCGAAGCCGTAGCAGTCTCGGGGAACACGCC
>DASRYP010000954.1:0-2272 GCA_035687165.1 Actinoplanes sp.
GATGAGCTTCGCCGGCCTCGGCAAGCCCACCGTCGACAAGCACTCGACCGGCGGCGTCGGTGACAAGATCACGCTGCCGCTCACCCCACTGGTCGCCGCGTGCGGCGCGGCCGTGCCGCAGCTCTCCGGCCGCGGCCTGGGGCACACCGGCGGCACGCTGGACAAGCTCGAGTCGATCCCGGGCTGGCGTGCCTCGATCAGCAACGACGAGTTCAAGCGGCAGTTGCAGGACGTCGGCGCGGTCATCTGCGCCGCCGGCGACGGCCTGGCCCCGGCCGACCGCAAGCTCTACGCCCTGCGCGATGTCACCGGTACGGTCGAGGCGATCCCGCTGATCGCGAGCTCGATCATGAGCAAGAAGATCGCCGAGGGCACCGGCGCGCTGGTGCTCGACGTCAAGGTCGGCTCGGGCGCGTTCATGAAGGACCTGGCCGACGCGCGCGAGCTGGCCGGCACGATGGTGCGGCTCGGGCAGGACAGCGGGGTCACCACGATCGCGCTGCTCACCGACATGAACACCCCGCTCGGGCTGGCCGTCGGCAACGCGATCGAGGTCACCGAGTCGGTCGAGGTGCTGTCCGGTGGCGGACCGGCCGACGTGGTCGAGCTGACCCTGGCGCTGGCTCGCGAGATGCTGGCCGCGGCCGGGATCGACGCCGACCCGGCCAAGGCGCTCGAGTCGGGTGCCGCGATGGACACGTGGCGGGCGATGATCCGGGCCCAGGGCGGCGATCCGGACGCGCCGCTGCCCGTCGCTCGCGAGACCGAGGTGCTGCGCGCCCCGGCCGACGGGATCGTGACCGCGGTCGACGCGTACGGGATCGGGATCGCCGCCTGGCGTCTCGGAGCCGGCCGGGCCCGCAAGGAGGATCCGGTCAGCTTCGGTGCCGGGGTGCAGCTCAAGGTGCGGCCGGGCGACGAGGTGCGCGCCGGTGACGTGCTGCTCGAACTGCGCGCCGACGACCCCGCCCGGATCCCGGCGGCCCGGGCCGAGGCGGCCGAAGCGGTCCGGATCGGTGCGGAGCGGCCCACACTTACCAATCTCATTCTCGACCGCATAGCCTGACGCACCATGCAGAAGGCCGCACCCGACCCGCGAGCCGTGCGCGAGGCCAGCCTCGACGAACTGGCCCGGCTGGGCCTGCCGCTGCCGCCGCCCGGCTTCCCGTTGGTGTGGGAGCCGGGCGACACGGTCGAGCTGCGTCCCACGCCCGATCTGGAGGCGCGCACGGCGGTGTTGCACGTGGTGGTGGCGCGCTGCTTCGGCATGCCGACCGAGGCGGCGATGAGCTGGCTGCTCGGATCCCATCTGGTCGACCTCGTCACGCCGCCGGAGTGGCAGTTCGTGATCGGCGCGGCGGGCGACCACCGGTCCTTCGTGCTGCATCACGACGCGGTCTTCGCGCTGGCCTGGCTGCTGGGCCTCAGCGGGCATCTCGACCCGAGGGAACCGCCGGAAGGCCGGATGATGTCCCAGATGCCTGATCTGCCGGCGGGGGAGACCTTCGGCCAGTGGCGGTCGAGGTCGCTGATGTCGCCGCGTGATCCGGTCGAGGCCGCCGTGTTGCTGGATCTCTACTACTGCTTGGACTGGGCGTTCCAGGAGGCCGAGCAGAACGGTCTGGCCATGCCGGGGGAGATCGACGGCAACGCCATCGGCCAGCGGAGGTGGGCCTTGGAGTGGGCGGTCGTCTTCCGCGGGCCCTATCACGACAGGCCGGCCGAATGGGAAGAAGTCGACCTTTCTGTCTAGGGGCTCAGATCGGGTCTGTCTAGAGGCGCTCAGATCGGGCGGTAGGCCGTTATCCGAACTGACGCCGTGACCCGGCTCGGCGCGGTCGGCCGGTTCGCCGGAACGTGATGGGCACTCGGGGTCATGCCGATCAGGGTCCGGACCTCGTCGGCGGTCAGATCCAGCTCACGATCGAGGCTCAGCACTCCGTCCGGCTTGAAGCGGCCACCCAACGCCTCCTCGACCCGAGACGCCTTTTCGGGGTCCACCTGGATCAAGCGGTGGGTGGCGATCAGCTCGCGAAGATGCTCGGGTCCCGGGGTCACCACCAGCAGCAAGCCACCCGGTCGCAGGACGCGATGGAACTCCGGGCCGTTGCGGGGGGCGAAGACGTCCAGGATGACCTCCGCCGCCTGGTCCGCGAGGGGCAGCGGCCGCCACAGGTCGGTCAGCACCGCCGCCGCACGGTCGTGGGCGCGTGCGGCCCGCCGGAGTGCGGGCTTCGAGACGTCAAGGCCCAGCCCGGTAGCCGCCGGCGCG
>DASRYP010000955.1:0-9441 GCA_035687165.1 Actinoplanes sp.
TGCCGGTAGAGCAGCATCGCCACGTCGTCGTCGTAGCCGCCCGCCGGGGCCATGCTCGCCATGACGTCGGTGGCCAGGTCCTCGAGCGTGGCCGCGCGTCCTTGCTGGACGGTCTGGACGACCCGTTCGATGCCCGTGGTCAGCGCCTGCCGGCGGCGTTCGACCAGGCCGTCGGTGTAGAGCAGCAGGGTGGCCCGCTGCGGCACGGTGTAGCGGGCCTCGGGGCGTTCCGCCGCCAAGCGCACCCCGAGCGGGCGGGACCGGCCCCGGTCGAGCAGGTCGGAGGTGCCGTCGGGGTGGGTGACCACGGCCGGTGGGTGCCCGGCGCTGGCGTAGGTCAGCTCCCCGGTGGCGGGGTCGAGCACACCGCAGAAGACGGTCGCACACATGGCGCCGGGCAGCTGGGCGGCGAACCGGTCCAGGGCGGTCAGCGTCTGGGCCGGGTCGGTATTCTGCAGCAGCAGGGCCCGGCAGGCGCTGCGAAGCTGGCCCATCACCGTGGCCGCCTGCAGTCCGTGGCCGACGCAGTCGCCGACGACGATCCCGATGAGACCGTCGGCCAGCGTGACGGTGTCGTACCAGTCGCCGCCGACCTTGAGCGGGCGGGTCGCGGGTGAATAGCGCACGGCGAACCCGGCGGGGAGCTGGGCCGGGCCGAGGATGGCGTGCTGCAGCGCGAGCGCCGTCTCGCGCTGCTGGTCGATCTGGTGGATGCGCTGCAGGCCCTGCCCGAGGTGGCCGGCGAGCAGGGCCAGCAGGGTGCGGTCCCGGTCGGTGAAGGGTCGCCGTTCGGCCAGTTCAAGCATCAGGACCATCGTCCCGTCGGGATGTTCCAGTGCGATGCCGGCGCCGCCGGGCTGGTCGGCCACCGGGGTGAGTGGCGGCCGGTCGCGCAGCGCGGTGAGCGCCGCCCGCTGCTCGTCGGTGAGGTCGTCCCAGCGGGTCTGCGGGTCGGTCGTGACCAGCGTCGGCGTGCCGTTCGAGCCGAAGACCACGGCGTACGCCCGGGTGGCCTGCCACAGCTCGCCGAGGGCGGGGAGCACGCTGAGTAAGGTGCCGGACAGGCTGTCGGCCTGGGCGAGGCGGACGCTCATCGCGGCCAGGGCGCTCTCGCGCTGCACGGCGTAGTGCTCGGCGGTGACGTCGCGGAAGGTGCCGACGATGACGCGGCGACCGGTCTCCGGGTCATCGACCTGATTGAACGAGGCAGCCACCCAGAGGCGGTGGCCGGCGCGGTGCTTGACCGGGATCGTGTAGGTGCCGCGGGGGCTCTCGACCAGCAATGCGAGGGCGTCGGCGACCTGCTGATGGCCCTCCGGGTCGGCGTCCTGATCGGGCCACCACGGGTGCACCGGGGGGTAGGGCAGCCCCTCGGGTCCGTAACCGAGGACGTCGGTGAAGGTCGGGTTCATCTCGATGACGGTGCCGTCGGCGTCGCAGACGAAGAACGCCTCCTGCAACGAGTCGATCAACGCCGTACGCCAGCGGGCGTGGTGGTTGCGCAGCCGGGCCAGTTCCAGGTTCGCGCGTACGCGGGCCAGCAGCTCGGCCGAGGAGAAGGGCTTGACCAGGTAGTCGTCGGCGCCGGCTTCGAGGCCCTCGATGGACGCCTCCTGCCCGGCGCGCGCCGAGAGCAGCAGCACGGGCGTGCCCGCCGTTCGCGGATCGGCTCGCAGCGCGGCCACCAGTTCCAGGCCGCCGAGGCGGGGCATCATGACGTCGCTGACGATCAGGTCGGGCCGGTGCACGCGGGCCGCCTCGAACGCGGCCTGCCCGTCGTCGACCGCCCGCACCTGGTATCCGGCCGAGCGCAGCAGCCGGGTCAGGTAGTCGCGCATGTCGACGTTGTCGTCGGCCACCAGCACCGTGGACCCGGTCCGCTCCACCTTGACGTCCGCGCCGGCCGCGGCACCGCCCGGCAACCAGTGCAGAGCCTCCTCGACGTACGGTTCGGTGGTGGCGGACAGGATGGCCGATCTGTCGGCGACCTGGCCCGTCCCGAGTGGAAGCCGGATGGTGAAGACCGTGCCCCGGCCGAGCACGCTGGTGGCCGTGATCGTGCCGTCGTGCAGCTCGACCAGCTCCTTGACCAGGGCCAGGCCGATGCCGCTGCCCTCGTTGGAGCGCGACCGGACGTTCTCGACGCGGTGGAAGCGCTCGAACAGGCGCGGCATCTCCTGCTCGGACACGCCGACGCCGCTGTCGGCCACGGTCACCACCGCCGCGTCGCCGTCAGTCCGGACGCCGACGCGCACCGACCCGGCGAAGGTGAACTTGAGGGCGTTGCTGAGCAGATTGAGGACGATCTTCTCCCACATGCCGCGGTCGAGCTGCACCGGCTCGGCCAGGGGCGGGCAGTCCACCTCGAACGTCAGCCCGGCCCGCTCGATCGCCGAGCGGAAGACGCTGGCCAACTCGGCCGTCGCGTTGGCCAGGTCGACCGCCTCGAACCGGGCCTGCATGCGACCGGCCTCGATGCGGGAGAAGTCGAGCAGGGCGTTGACCAATTTGCCGAGCCGCAGCCCGTTGCGGTGGATCACGTCGAGCTCGGCGCGGACGCCCTCGTCGGTGATGTCCGGCCGGGTGCGCAGCTCCTCGACGGGACCCATGATCAGGGTGAGCGGGGTGCGGAACTCGTGGCTGATGTTGGCGAAGAACGCGGTCTTGGCCCGGTCGAGCTCGGCGAGCTCCTCGGCCCGGCGCTGCTGGGCCCGGTAGCTGCGGGAGCTCGCGATCCCGGCGGCGACGTGCCCGGCCACGAGCTCGACGAAGCCCCGGTAGCCGTCGTCGAGGGCCCGGTAGCGGTTGAGGGCGGCGACCATGAACCCGTACGGCCGGCCGCCCTGTTGCAGCAGCGGCACGAGCAGGGCCTGCGTCGGGGGCTCGGGCCAGTCGCCGGTCGGCAGCGCGGCGAAGGCCGGACCGTCCAGCGGGACCAGCGCCGACCCGCCGCGCGCGAGCGTTTCCACCGGCCAGACGCCGGGGTCGAGCCCCGAGATCCCGGTCGCGCCGGCCAGCCGTACGTCGTGGTCGCCTTGACGGTCCTCGCCCTGGAAAAGGTAGGTGAGGGTGAACGGCAGGTCGAGGCGGTTGCGGCCGAGCTGCACCCCGGCGAAGGCCAGCGTCTGCTCCTCGGTGCGCACCACGCTCGGGTCGGAGCCCAGGTCACGCAGGGTCGCCATGCGCCGCTCGCCGATCACTCGATCGGTGTCCTCGCTGACCACGCAGAGCATGCCGACCAATGCGCCCTCGTCGTCGCGCAGCGGGCTGTAGGAGAAGGTGTGGTACGTCTCCTCGGGGTAGCCGGAGCGCTCCAGGAACAGCAGCAGACCGGCGTCCCAGGTCGCCTGGCCGGTGGAGAGAACGGTCGCGATGCGGGGGCCGATGTCGTCCCAGATCTCGGCCCAGACCTCGTTCGCCGGGCGGCCCAGCGCCCACGGATATTTGCGGCCCAGGGTGTCGCGGCGGTAGGCGGCGTTGCAGAAGAAGGTGAGCCGCGGACCCCAGGCCATCCACATCGGGAAGCGGGACGAGACCAGGATGCTGACCGCCGTGCGGAGGCTCGGCGGCCAGCCCGCGGGCGGCCCGAGCGGTGTTTCGTCCCAGTTCACGGTGGTGAGATCGCGCCCGACATCGCCGCCCCCGACGAACACTTCGGCACCGGTGGCCGGCCCGTCCCCACCCATCGTGCGAGATCTCCGTCCTACCCATCGACGCGCTCAGCGTACGCAACCCCGCGGGTCGTTTCGCCGTCCGGGCGAGTGGCCTAATGACCCGGGCGAAGTCTTTGAAACGTGGATCACATGAGCGGCGCGGTGAAGATCGCCGGTCGATACGATCGGTAGAAGTCGAGTGAGCGGAGCGTGCGCCATGTCTGCCAGCGAGGACCAGACTGTCAACGGGGACCAGACTGTCAACGAGAACCTGACGCGGATCGTCGCCGAGATCGTGGCCCCCGAAGCGGCCGAGATCGACCGGTCCGCGTCCTTTCCTCGTAAGGCGATCGACGCGCTGGCCGACGCCGGTGTGCTCGCCCTGACCGTGCCGGCCGAGTTCGGCGGTGGCGGCGGGAGCCTGCGCGACGCCGCCCGCGTGGTGCGGACCCTCGCCGGCGCCTGCGGGTCGACCGCGATGGTGGTGATGATGCATTACAGCGCGGTCGCCGCGCTGGTCGCCGCGGGTCGCGCGGCCGAGCTCCGGGAGATCGCGAGCAGCCGACATCTGAGTACCCTGGCCTTCTCCGAGGCCGGTTCGCGCAGCCACTTCTGGGCGCCGATGAGCTCGGCCACCGCCGACGGTGACCAGGTGGTGCTGACCGCGCGCAAGAGCTGGGTCACCTCGGCCGGGCAGGCCGACAGCCTGGTCTGGTCGAGCCGCCCGGTGACCGGGGACGGCCCGATGACGCTGTGGTTCGTGCCGGCCGACACGCCCGGCCTGTCGGTGGCCGGCAAGTTCGACGGTCTCGGGCTGCGCGGCAACAACTCGACCCCGATGGCCGCGGACCAGGTGCGAGTGCCGTCGTCGGCGCTGCTCGGCACCGACGGCGGCGGTCTCGACCTGGCGCTCTCCGCCGTGCTGCCGGTCTTCCTGCTGCTCAACGCGTCGGCCGGCATCGGCCTGATGGAGGCGGTGACCACCAAGACCATCGCCCACCTGGGCCGCACCAGACTCGAGCATCTCGGCCGGTCGCTGGCCGAACAGCCGGAACCGCGGGCCGCGGTGGCCCGGATGCGGATCGACACCGACCGTACGGCCGCGCTGGTCGACGCCGCGCTGAGCGCGATCGAGGAGGGCCGGCCCGAGGCGCAACTGCTGGTGCTGGAGGTGAAGGCGGCGGCCGACGAGAGCGCGGCGGCCACGGCCGACCTGGCCATGCTCACCTGCGGTGGGTCCGCGTTCCGCAAGGAGCTCGGCCTCGAGCGCCGCTTCCGCGACTCGCGGGCCGCCCGCGTGATGGCGCCGACCACCGCGGCGCTGCACGACTTCGTCGGGCGCGCGCTGACAGGATTGCCGCTGCTGGACGGACCGGCGTGAGCCGCGAGCTGGTCCTGGGCGCGGTCGCCTACGACCCCAAGGTCGTGACCATCTGGAACGGCTTCCGGGCCTGGTTCCGCGAGCACGGGGTCGACTTCGACTTCGTCCTGTACTCGCAATACGAACGACAGGCCGAGGCGCTGCTCGATGGCATGATCGACCTGGCCTGGAACTCGCCGCTGGCCTGGGTCCGGGCGGAGCGGCTGGCCCGCCGGCGGGGGCTCGAGTTGCGCGCGGTCGCCATGCGCGACACCGACCGCGACCTGACCTCGGTGATCGTGGTGAAGGCCGACTCCGACCTGCGGACCCTCGACGATCTGCGCGGCCGCACGGTGGCGACCGGCGCGATCGACTCGCCGCAGTCCACCCTGTTGCCCCTGGCCCTGCTGGCCGACGCCGGGGTCGAGGCCGAGATCCGGCGGCACGACGTGGGGGTCGGGCTGCACGGCGACCACATCGGCGGGGAACGGGACGCGGCCAAGGCGTTGCGGGCCGGGGACGCCGACGCGGCTTGCATGATCGACTCGAACCTGCTGCTCTTCGGGCGCGAGGGCGTGCTGCCGTCCGGGTCGGTGCGGGTGATCGGGCAGACCGCGCCGTACGACCACTGCAACCTGACCGCCGGGCCCGGGGTGCAGGCCGAGGAGTTCGTCAACCTGCTGCTGAGCATGTCGTACGCCGACGATCAGGCCCGTCCCCTGCTCGACCTGGAAGGCCTGAAGCAATGGCTCCCGGGGCGGACGGACGGTTACGCGGCGCTGGGCGCGACCGCCTTCTACGACCAGGACGGTGGGCTCAATGCCGCCGGTTATCGACCTTGACGGGCTAGGCCTCGACGGCGGCGCCCACCTGCTGATCGAGCACGCGCTGGGCTCGCTGCGTCCGGGTGAGAGTCTGCGGGTCCGCGGCCATCACCCGGCCCTCGCGGTGCACCTGGCCGCCTGGTGCCGGGCCGAGGGCCACGTCTACCGGCCTGATCTCGTCGTGGTGAAGGGCTCGGCCGACGAGGAACGCTGGGCCCACGCCGAACGGGCCGGGCAGGCGACAGCCGCCGTGGCCGAGCGGGCGAAACTCGAGTGGGGACTTGCCGCCCGGGGCGCGCTGGTCGAGCCGGGCGGCCCGGCGCTCGACGTGGACTGGGCCGAGCGCGACCATGTCTGGGCCGACATCGCGCCGCAGCTCTACGCGCAGGCCAACGCCAACCAGTGGAACCCGGCGACCGTGGTCGACTGGGCCGGGCCGCACCCGGTGCCCGACGACATCGAGGCCGCGGTCGTCCAGATCATGACGTATCTGGTGGAGAACGAGCAGGCCGCGCTGATGATCCCGGCCCGAATGCTGTCCCGCCTGCACCCGCACTATCGCGAGGTCATGCAGTTGCTCGCCGCCCAGGCGGCCGACGAGGCCCGGCACGTCGAGATCTTCACCCGGCGGGCGTTGCTGCACCATGACGTCCTGGGGGTGTCCGGCGCCGGCGGCCGGTCGTCGCTGCAGAGCCTGCTCGACGAGCCCGACTTCACCCTCGCCTCGTTCCTGCTCTCGGTGCTCGGCGAGGGCAGCTTCCTCGATCTGCTGCGCTTCATCCAGCGGCACGCGCCCGACCAGGCCACCGCGCAGGTCACCATGCTGGCCGGGCGGGACGAGGCACGGCACGTGGCGTTCGGGGTCGCGCACACCGCCCACGTCGTGCGCAGCGACCCGGCGTACCTCAGCCGGTTGCGGGGTGCCGTGGAGCGCCGACACTCGGTGCTGGTGGATACCGCCGGGCTGAACAAGCAGGTCTTCGACTCGCTGGTGGTGCTGGCCGCCGGGTCGTGGACGCCGGCCGCCGTCGCGCGGGGCTGGCAGGAGGTGCAGCACCTGCAGCACCAGATGGACGAGGGCCGGCAGCGGCGGCTGCAGTTCATCGGCTTCCCGGACGACGAGGCGGCGGCGATCTCGGCCCTGCACACCCGCAACTTCATGTAGCCGAATGCTGTGTCCATTCACGGGTTGGCGTCGCGAACGGGGCCCTATTTCGCTTTGGTCGGCTACCTGAGCCCAGCCGACGCCGCAACTCCGCGACCTGCAAACCCAGCGCGTGCACCACCGCCTGCAACTCGCCGATCTGAGCGGCTCGTACCGTCAGCACATCCCGCAATCCGGCGTTAGCACGGCGAAGCCGCTCAACCAGCTCCACAGCGGGCACGTCGGACAAAAGTCACGATCATCACTATCAGCGCCAGAAGATCAAGCACCCAGCCCGGCGCGTCACGCGCCAGCCCTCACTCACAACCCGCAGGTCACCCCACCCGTTAATGGACACCGAATGCTTTGCCCGGACGGCCGGTTCCGTGACGTCATAGCTGAACCAGGTTGCTGGATGTCATAGATGGATTTAGGTTGCTGGATGTCACGATCAACTCTCCCGAGGAGGAGCACGAGTGGTGTCTCGCTCTGCAAGAAGACGTCTCGCCGCGGCTGCCGCCGCGGCAGTGCTGCTGGGTGGCTTCGCCGTCGCCCAGCCCGCGCAGGCGTCGTCCGGCAACTCCGCCAAGAACCTGACGAAAGCCGTCACCCTCACCGGCGTGCTGCGCCACTTGGTCGCCCTCCAGGCGATCGCGAAACTGAACGGCGGCACCCGTGCGTCCGGCACACCCGGTTTCACGCGCAGCGCCGACTACGTCTCGACCCTGATGCGAGCGGCCGGGTACAAGGTGACGCGCCAGCCGTTCCCGTTCAACTTCTGCACCGACAGCAACCCGGCCTTCGCGCAGACCGCGCCCACGCCGACCACGTACGTCGACCAGGTGGACTTCGACGTCCTGGACTGCTCGGGCGGCGGCACGGCGACCGGCACCGTCGTCCCGGTGGACCTTCAGCTCACGACCCCGAACACCAGCACCTCGGGTTGCGAGGCGTCCGACTTCGTCGGCGTGGCCGGCAACATCGCGCTGGTCCAGCGCGGCAGCTGCCCGTTCGGTCAGAAGGCGGCCAACGCCGAGGCGGCCGGCGCGATCGGCGTCATCATCATGAACCAGGGCAACACGACCGATGCCGACCGGCAGGACGTCTTCGCCGGCACCCTCGGTGAACCGGTCGGCATTCCCGCCGTCGCGATCTCGTACCCGCAGGGCGTCGCCTTCGCCGGCACCCCGGGCCTCACCGTGACGATCTCGGCCGAGGCCGTCGCCGAGGTGCGGCAGACTGAGAACGTCATCGCCGAGTCGCGCTGGGGTGACCCGAACGAGGTCGTCATGTCCGGTGCGCACCTCGACTCGGTCCCGGCCGGGCCCGGCATCAACGACAACGGCTCGGGCAGCGCCGGCATCCTCGAGGTCGCGCTCCAGGCCCGCAGCCTGAAGAGCAAGAACAAGCTGCGCTTCGCGTGGTGGGGCGCCGAGGAGGCCAACCTGGTCGGCTCGACGTTCTACGTGAACAACCTCAGCGCCGAGGATCAGGCGAAGATCGCGGTCTATCTCAACTTCGACATGATCGGCTCGCCCAACTACACCTTCGGCGTGTACGACGGCGACGACTCGGACGCCACCGGCGCCGGGCCCGGGCCGGCCGGTTCGGCGCAGATCGAGAAGGTCTTCCTGGACTTCTTCGCGTCGCGCAGGCAGGCCACCGCGGCGTCCGACTTCACCGGACGCTCCGACTACGGTCCGTTCATCGCGAGCGGCATCCCGGCCGGTGGACTCTTCACCGGTGCCGAGGAAGTCAAGACCGCGGAGGACGTAGCGAAGTGGGGCGGTGTCGCGGGACAGGCCTACGACCCGTGCTACCACCAAGCGTGCGACAGCCTCACCCCCGAGCGGGACGGCGCCGACGCGACCACCTACAAGCAGCTCCGGAAGGCCTACAAGCTGGTCGGCAACATCAACACGTTCGCGCTGGACACCAACGCGGACGCCGTCGCGACGGCAGTGGCCACCTTCGCCCGGGACACGTCGTCGATCCCACCGCGGGCAGCCGCGGCGGCCGCGGCCCGGTCGGCCGGCGCCGGCCGGAACTCGCACGGCGACTGGATCCGCTAGGAGCAGGGAATGCAGGGCCCCGGATGCCGGCGTCGCACCCTTTCGGACGAGGGACGGGACCAGCGGCGTACCGGCATCCGGGGCCTCCACCACGAACGCGCGGTGGCCGATCAGCACGTCACCCACCTCTGCCGTCTCCTGCTTGCAAAGGGCATCCGAGAACACGAGGTGGGTGACGCCCACATCCCCGTCGCGACGCAACGCCCCGGTGACGACATGGAGACCTCGATCGCGACGGAGCTCCAGCAGCGACGCCGTTGATACCCGGCTCCCGGCCGTCCTGGACAACCCTGCCCGCATGTCGCCGAGGCGGCCAACTGGTTTTCGGTCATCGTCCAGGAGAAGCACGTCCCAGGCGGCCGGGGCAGGTCGGCCAGGGCGGCGGCGA
>DASRYP010000956.1:0-3703 GCA_035687165.1 Actinoplanes sp.
CGGCCGACGCCGAGGGGCAGAGCTCGCCGAGCCGCCGGGGCGCAGCCCGTCCGGAGTCCGATCGTGATCTGATCACCCAGGCCCAGAGCCGGGCGGACGGCAGCGCGATGTCGTCCTTCTCGAGTCGCCTGCCCGGCACCGGCACCGGCACCGGCCGTCCGGCCCCCGCCGCCTGGCGCAAGGCTGCCGAATCAGTGGCCGCCCGCGCCGCCGCGGAGGCCGCAGTCGGCTCCGAACCAGCCGCCGACGTGCTCTCCGACGATTCCGGCAACTCTGAGGACAAGCCCGGCAAGCCCAAGGCGAGGACCACCCGCACCACCAGGGCCGACCCCGACGGTCACCTCGCGGACGCCAGCAAGCCCGCGAAGACGACGAAGTCCGCCGTCTCGAAGGCCGCGGCCGCGAGCAAGACGACGACCGCCAGGTCGACCACGGCCAAGACCCCGGCCAAGGCGACCGCCGCCGCCAAGACGTCGACCCGGACGACCACCACGAAGTCGGCGGCGAAGCCGGCTACCCGGGCCACGACCCCGCGAGCGACCACCGCCGAGCCGCCCCCAGGCGCGGGGAACCCACGACCGACTCGCCGGGCCGACGTTCCCCTCCGCACCAGTACGGGAGCCATCCCCGCGCTGAGCGGCACGCCCACCGGCTGGCTGGCCGCCTACCAGCAAGAGGCGGCCGAACTGCTGGCCAACGGCACCCCCCAGCGCCGCCGCCGTCGGGTGCACACGACCGATCCGGCCCAGGCCGACTCGCGTACTCCGGGCCGACCAGAACCGCCGCCCGAACCCGAGGACTGATCCAGCAGGAAGGCCGCCAGCCCGGCGGCCTTCTTCGTTTCCTGGCCGGTTCCGCGGCTGCAGACAGTCCACAACGCCGAGAGGGCCCTCCGCGCTGCCGACGCGAAGGGCCCTCTACCCGGGGGAACGGAGTAACCGAAGGAGGGCTTCGTCCGTTAAGAGCATTTTAGCCGTTTCAGCTACGAGTGGGAAGTCATCGCCCGAAAGCGGGCGTAGAGCCTCGCCGCGCCGGTCGTGCCCGGACGAGTGGCTTGGGAGGACGTGACACCGGTTCATGCCAGGGCGGGCGTACGCTGTCCGGGTGGCTGATCATTTAATATGGATCGACTATGTAAAAGCGCTCTGACCTGGGGAAACATGTTAGGTTGCACCTACCGGTTGCAGGTAGATGTGCAACCGCATGCGCTGGGTGATGAAGGGTGCGCGATGAGTGAACGTCCGATCGTTCGCGGGTTCGTGATTAAGAGGGGCGACCGCTGGCTAGCCCCGCTCCCATCGAGCATGGGCCGACGCGGCAAAGATCACGATGACGAAGCCGCCGCCTGGAATTGGCTTCAAATCGAAGCAGCGAAGAGAACGCTTGGACTAGGCGCACAACAGCGTGTTCCCCGAGGGGTTACCGCGGCGGCTCGGAAATCAGGTCTACATAGAGATTTATCTACCCCTACCCCTATCGCATCGATATCTCGATGATAAGAGCCGATGCGTCGATCACATGCATCGATGTAGGGTGCCAGCGCACTAGCCGTATCCACCGGACAAGACAGGGGGCAGCGATCGAGTATATACACGAACGTGCTCTTGATATACTCGGGGCATGACGAAAACACTGATCGATCTTGACGACGAGGCGCTGGCTGCGGCACAGCGCGAACTAGGTACCACGACCAAGAAAGACACGGTAAACGCTGCTCTTGCCTACGTCGCCGAGCGGGCCGCGCGCAGCGCGCAACGCGTCGACCTGTGGGGCCAGGACATCGCCGACCGGGAGATCATGAAGGACGCACGGCGTTGACCATGCCGGGCACGCTCTACCTGATCGACACGTCGGCGGCGGCACGGATGTCAGTCAACCCGCACGTGCGGGCTCTCGTCGAGGGCCTGATTGATGACAGGGTGGGCGCAACGTGCATCACGCTAGATCTTGAGGCCGGGTATTCGGCACGCCCGAACGAGGTGGCGCACGTTCTGAAAAGCCGCGCGGAGCACCTGGTGCGGCTGGACATCACGGAGCAAGCCGCAGAGCGGGCACGCGAGGTGCAAATCCTCATGGCGTCACGCGGACTGCACCGGGCGGCGGGCGCGTTCGACCTGCTGACAGCCGCTATCGCGGAGCAGCACCGGGCCACGGTGCTGCACTATGACGCGGATTTCGAGCACATCGCCTTGGTCACCGGGCAGCAGCAACGTTGGGTAGCCCCGCGCGGCACGATAAACTGAACGGTTCACTGTCATGTTGGCGTGTCGCTCGTACGGGTGATCCAATGGGGAAGAAACTGCAACTGGGATGTGCAACTGAGTTGCAGTCGGCGTCATCCGTGGTGTTCAAATTGGTCTTCATCATTACATATCGAACCGTCCGTGATGCGTAGATTTGCGCCGGTTCGTAGTAGGCGAAAGTGGGACAAAATGAGCGATCTGCTCGTCTGGATCGACTGTGAGATGACGGGTCTCGATCTGGGCAAGGACAAGCTCATCGAGGTTGCCGCACTCGTCACCGATGCCGACCTCAACGTGCTGGGTGAGGGCATCGACCTGGTCATCCACGCCGACGACGCGGCGCTCGACGCGATGCCGCCGGTGGTGCGCGACATGCACGCCAAATCGGGGCTGACCGACGAGGTCCGCCGGTCGAAGGTCACGATGGCCGAGGCCGAGGAAGCCGTCCTGGCCTACATCAAGGAGTTCGTCCCCAACCCGCGCAGCGCGCCGCTCTGCGGCAACTCGATCGCGACCGACCGGGGCTTCCTGGCGCGGGACATGCCGGCGCTCGACTCGTTCCTGCACTACCGCATGATCGACGTCTCCTCGATCAAGGAGCTGTGCCGCCGCTGGTACCCGCGGGTCTATTTCGGCCAGCCCGCCAAGGGGCTCGCGCACCGAGCGCTGGCCGACATCCGCGAGAGCATCCGCGAGCTCGAGTACTACCGCCGGACGATTTTCGTCCCGCTGCCGGGCCCCGACGTCGAGACGGCCAAGGCGATCGCCGCCGAGCTCTGACCGTGCCGCCGGCGACAAAGGGTGGCAAAGGGCGAGCTCAGGGGTCACCTGACCAAGCTGGTAACCCGCTCGACGAGAGTTGCGAGTGTGCCGCTATGATTGGCGGGCATCGGGGATTTCCTCGTGTGCGATGGTGGTCGTAGCTCAGCTGGTAGAGCACCGGGTTGTGGTCCCGGGGGTCGCGGGTTCAAGTCCCGTCGGTCACCCCATGTAAAACGGTAGGAAAGCCCCCCGAACCGGACACGGTTCGGGGGCTTTTTGCTACAGAAACGGACATCGGCGTGAGGTGTCGGGGCCGCTCGTAGTAAATCTTGTAGTAACTGCTAGCTGGCTTGTTCAACAGCCTTCTGGATGACCGCACCCATTGTCTCGGCGTCTCGGCGTCTCGGCGTCTCGGCGTCTCGACGTCACCGGCGACACAGCAGCCGTGACGATCCGCGGCCACCAGGCCGAGGTCGACGGCGACGCGGCAACGGCCGTTCTCCGCGACCGCGGCCTCAACCCGGCGAACTGGTCCGCAACCGGATACCGCTCGTCGGAATGGACCATGCCAAACGGCGACACCGGGATCAGCGCCCGGTTCACGTTCACCCGCACGGCCAACGGCGAACGGCCGCCGATCGCGGACCTCATCGCCGAGATCCAGCAACACAAACCGGCAGCCACGCGCCCCGACGGCG
>DASRYP010000957.1:0-4718 GCA_035687165.1 Actinoplanes sp.
CGCGCTTCCACTCGCCGAGCTTGTACGGCCCGGTGCCGTCCTCGGTGGTGGTGAACTCCTTAGCCTGCGAGTTCATGATCCAGACGTAGCTGAGGTTGTAGACGAACGAGATCGACCGCTGCTTCAGCTTGACGACCACGGTCGAGTCGTCCGGCGTGGTGATCTCCTTGACCACCTCGAGGTTGCTCTTGCGGGCCGACTTCGAGTTCGCGGCGGTCACCCGCTCGATGCTCGCCTTGACGTCGGCCGAGGTCAGCGCCTTGCCGGAGTGGAACTTGACGTTCGGCCGCAGGGTGAAGGTGTAGGTGAGACCGTCGTCGCTGACCTTCCGGTCCCGGGCGAGCAGCGGCTCGACGGCGCCCGTGTCGGTGAGCTTGAACAGACCCTCGTACACATTGCCGTTGAGGGCCTCGGTCACCCCCTGGCCGCCACCGGCTGTGTTGTCCAGGTTCTGCGGCTCGTAGACCGAACCCACCTGGATGACCGCGGCACCGGTGTTCGCGGACGTCGCGTCCTTGTTGTCGCCCCCGCCGCAGGCGGCCAGCACCCCGGCCAGGCCGAGTGCTGTGATGGCCGCAAGGACTCGTTTCACGATGTATTTCTCCATCTCAAATGGTGAAGCCGTCGCGGAAGACGGGAAGCTTCTCGCCGGCCTCGACCGGCACCGCCAGTCGGTTCTGCGGGGGCGGCACGGGGCAGTTGAAGTGCGCGGAGAAGCCGCACGGCGGGACGAAGGCCTGGTTGAAGTCGAGCACCACCCGGTCGGTTCCGGGAGCACGCTCGACGAAGAGGAAACGCCCGGAGCCGTACGTTTCCTTCCCGTTGGTGGGATCACCGAAGACCAGCAGCAGCGTGCCGTCGTCGTCGAAGGCGTGCAGCGTGTAGTCCTGGCCGGCCAGGGTGAGGTGCAGGTCACCTGGCACGGGCAGGTCGCGGGTGCGTCCCTCGTCCCGGCCGTGCTCGAACGGTACTCGCCGCTCGTCGCTGGGCGCGTCGCTCCAGCGGGCCTCGAGAACCCAGGCCGGGTCGTAGGCGTACCGGACGGTCTCGACGAAGTGCTGGCCGGCCGGGGAGTTCGCGTCCCAGAGCCGTACGCCGGTCTGCTTCAGCCCGCTCAGCAGGTCGACTCTGGACAAAACGGTGGCCGTGACCGTCGACGGCTGGTCCTGGAGTGCCGCCTCGGGGTCATCGGCACCCCAGCGCGTCTCGATCAAGGCCAGGTTGCCCTGAGGCCCGGTGACCTTGCGCCGCCGGCCCTCGAGCCAGGCGTCGTAGTCGTTCGCCGTCATCGTAGGTCCTCCCCGGCCGCAGTTGATCTTGAAGGCGGCCGAGCACAACCCTACAACTCCAGTAGGTTTTAAACATGGTTGCGCTGGTCACAACTGGTCACGCACGCGCCTCGCGAACGGTTACGAGTGCGGTGCGTCACCACTGCGGCCGTCGAGCAGCGGGGTGGCCCGGTTCCAGCGCGGTCCGCCCGCGTCCTGGCGGCGGCGGGCGATCCCCGACAGCGCTTCCAGCACGACCCGGTTGCCGAGCATCGCGGTGATGTCGGCGTGGTCGAACGGCGGCGCCACCTCGACGATGTCCATGCCGACCACGGGCAGCTCGTGACAGACGCGCGAGACGCTGTCGAGCAGTTGCCGCGCGGTCAGGCCGCCGGGCTCGGGCGTGCCGGTGCCCGGCGCGTGACCGGGGTCGCAGACATCGATGTCGACCGACAGGAAGACGCCGTCGCAGTCGTCCAGGGCGATCGCGAAGGCTTGGTCGAGCACGGCGTCGAGGCCGCGGTCGACGATCTCACTCATGTGGAACGAGTTCATCCGCTGCTCGGCCATCCACTCCAGCACGTCCGGCCCGGGCCAGTAACCGCGCAGCCCGAGCTGCAGGAAACGGTCGCCGCGGACCGCGCCCGACTCGATCAGCCGGCGCATCGGCTGACCGTGGCCGTAGAGCGAGCCGAACTCGATGTCGCCGGTGTCGGCGTGCGCGTCGAAGTGGATGACCGAGATGCGCCCGGCGGGGTGATTGCGGGCCACACCGGTCACATCGGGCCAGGTGATGGTGTGGTCGCCGCCGAGGATCACCGGGATCGCGCCGTGCTCTGTGACGAAGGCGACCGCGTCCTCGATGGTGTCGCAGCTGCGCTGGATCTCGCCGCTGTAGACCTCGAGATCGCCGGCGTCCTTCACGGTCAGATCCCCGCCGAGGGCATCGACGCGCATCGCCATGTGCGGGCGGGATCCGTCGTGCGGCAGATAGTCCGTACCCCGGATGACCTGCGGTCCGAACCGTGCGCCGGGGCGGTGGGAGGTGCCGCCGTCGAACGGGGCACCGAGGATCACGACGTCGGCGTCGGCATACGTCTCCGGGTCCTCCCAGTCGCAGGCGGGCACGCCGAGAAAGGTGTAATCGGGCCCGAACATCGGTCCGTATCGCGTCACGCCGGGACTGTACCGCGCGATCAAGCGTTTCTGGCTGATGGCCGAGGGGTACCGCGAACCGCAGATCAAGGGCGGGAGGCCGGTACATGCGGATGCTGGGCGGGCGGTACGAGCTCGTGCGGCGCATCGGCGTCGGCGGCATGTCCGAGGTGTGGCGTGCGCACGACCGGGTGCTCGACCGCCCGGTCGCGGTCAAGATCATGGGCCCGGCCGCCGAGGGCACGCCGGGCCCGGTGTCGGGTGTCGATCTCGTGCGGGCCGAGGCGCGCGCGGCGGCCAGGCTGTCCCACCCCAACGTCGCCGGCGTGCACGACTTCGGCACATCCCGCTCCGACCCGGGCGCCCAAGAGGTCCCGTACATCGTGATGGAACTGGTCGAGGGGCAGACGCTCGGCGCGCACCTGGCGGCCGGTCCGATCGACTGGCGAATCGGCGTGCGGATCTGCGCCGAGGTCGCTGCCGCATTGGCCGCCGCGCACGCCGAGCAGGTCGTGCACCGCGACATCAAGCCGGCCAACGTGATGCTCACCCCGGTCGGCGCCAAGGTGCTGGACTTCGGCATCGCGGCCTCGTCGGGCGTCCCCGAGGATCCCGACCTGCCGGTGATGGGCACCCCGGCGTACGTCGCGCCCGAGCTCTTCGAAGGACGGCCGCCCACCCCGGCCAGCGACATGTTCGCGCTCGGCACCGTGCTCCACCGCTGCATCAGCGGGCGCCTGCCGTGGCGTGCCGAGTCGCCCACCGAGCTGGTGCACGCCCAGCGCTACCTCGACCCCGATCCGCTGCCGGAGCTGGACGGACTGCCGCCCGAGGTGGCGGACCTGGTGTCGCGCTGCCTCAACCGCGACCCGCTGGAGCGGCCGACCGCGATGGTCGCCGCGCTGCTGCTGGCCGAGTCGGTGGACGCCCGGGTCTACGTGCCCATCCAGGACCTGGGCGCCCAGGCCGTCCGCCCCTCGATCTCGCCGTGGGACCAGCGCGCGGCCGACGAGCCGACCTCGGTCGGGATGGAGATCGGCCGGCACCGGGCCGGCTAGCCCGAGTCTCCTGGATAAGTTGATCTTGATGGGGTGCAGGGTTCGGCGACATGCGGGTTGAGCTGCACGGATGCTCTGGTGGGCGGCGGTCTTTTGGCATGGAGATGCGGGTGGGCGACCACCGCCGACTTCGCTCACCTGAGCGCCGCCGAGTTGCACTACGTGATGCCTCCAGCAACCCGTATATATAAACACCGTCGCTGATCCGTGGGCTGATCGATGACGGGGTGGCCGCGACCTGCATCACCCTGGATCTGGAAGCCGGGTATTCGGCGCGACCGACCGAGGTGGCGCGCGTGCCGAAACTCCGGGCCGAGCATCTAGTGCGCCTCGACCTGCACCTCCTGCTGCACCCCCGGAACCTGGCTGGCCAAGAAGCCGCGCGAGTGCGGCGCCCGGCCGCTAGTGTTCGTTCATGGAACGGGTGGCCGGGGCAGGCATCGACGGTGGTGCCCGCGTGCGGCGTGACCCCGACTGGTGGACCCTGCCCGCCGCCACCGGCAAGTGGTGGGAGCTGGAACTCCCCTCGAAGGCCCTGGGCGCCGAGCTGACCGCGCGGATCTGGTCGCCCGCCGAGCCGACCGACCGGGTGCTGGTCGCCCACGACGGTCCCGCCTACGAGGAGCACGCCGACCTCGGCCGTTACGTGGCGGCGTCGATCACGGCCGGGCGCATCGAGCCGATACACCTCGTGCTGCTGCCCGCCGGCGATCGCGAGAACTGGTATGCGGCCCTCCCGGCGTACGCGCGGGGTCTGGGTCTGGAGATCTTGCCGCAGCTCGCCGCCCGGCTTTCGTCGGGCCGCCCGGTGGCCGCCCTCGGCGCCAGCCTCGGAGCCCTCGCCCTGCTGCACTGCCAGCGCCACCACCCCGAGGTGTTCGCCGGTCTCTTCCTGCAGTCCGGCAGCTTCTTCCAGCCGAGATTCGACCGGCAGGAATCGGGGTTCGCGCGTTACCTGGCCATCGTCCGCTGGACCGGCCGGGTGCTGCGGGCCGGCGACGGTCCCGCCGTGCCGACGACGATGACGTGCGGCCGGCTCGAGGAGAACCTCGCGAACAACCGGAGCATGGTCGAGGCGCTGCGGGCCCAGGGCTATCCGGTGACCTTCGCCCGGATCGAGGGCGGCCACGACTGGCCGGCGTGGCGCGACGCCCTCGATCCGCACCTGACCTCGCTGCTCAGGAGGGTCTGCCCGTAGCCGTCCAGCACCCCCACCCCCGCCCGAACTGGACAGACC
>DASRYP010000958.1:0-6821 GCA_035687165.1 Actinoplanes sp.
CGATGTCGTGGGTCACGAACAGGATGGTCACCCCCAGACGGTGCCACAGGGACCGGACGAGGTCCTCCAGGTCGGCGCGGGTCTGCGCGTCGACCGCCGCGAACGGCTCGTCCATCAGCAGGACCGAGGGCTCGTAGGCCACGGCCCGGGCGATCGCGACCCGCTGCTGCATCCCACCGGACAACTGCCAGGGGTACGCGGCGTCCGTGCCGTCCAGCCCGACCGCGGCGAGCGCCTCGGCGACCAGCTCCCGCCGCCGGGCCTTGGGCAGCTTCTTCTGCTTGAGCGGCAGCTCGACGTTGTCGCGCACGCTCATCCAGGGGAACAGGCTCCGCCCGTACTCCTGGAACACCATCGCCAGGCCCGGCGCCGGGCCACTCACCTCGCGTCCGTCCAGCCGCACGCTGCCGCCGCTCGGTTCGAGCAGCCCGGCGATGCAGCGCAACAGTGTCGTCTTGCCGCAGCCGGAGGGCCCGACCAGGCAGACCAGGTCGCCGTTGTCGACGGTGAACGTCAGATCGCGGAGCGCCTCGACCTCGCGCTTGCCCGAGCGGTAGATCTTGCGCAACCCGGAAACCTCCAGCATCGCGGACGCCTCTCAAGCTTTTCGCTGCGCCTCGCGCAGACCGGGGTACCAGCGGAGCGCCCGCCCCTCGGCGAGCCGGAACAGCAGCGAGAGCGCGAAGCCGAGCAGCCCGAGCAGGATGATCCCGCTCCACATCTCGGGGATCGCGAAGCTGCGTTGGAACTGGACGATGGTGAAGCCGAGCCCGTTGCTGGAGGCGAACATCTCGCTGATCACCATGAGGATGATCGCGATGGACAGGGCCTGCCGCAGCCCGGCCGCGATCTGTGGTGACGCGGCCGGCAGGACCACCCGGGAGATCCGGGCCGGGCCACCGATCCCGTACGCCTTGGCCGTGTCGAGCTGCACGCTGTCGACCGCGCGGACACCCTCGACCGTGTTGAGCAGGATCGGCCAGACGCAGCCGAACGCGATCACGATGATTTTCATGCCGTCGCCGATCCCGGCGAACAACATGATCACCGGTACGAGTACCGGCGGCGGGACGGCCCGGAAGAACTCCAGCACTGGCTCGACCGTGGCCCGTACCCGCCGGTTGAGACCGATCGTGACGCCGACCGCCACCCCGAGGACCCCGGCGATCGCGTAGCCGGCCAGCAGGCGCAGCAGGCTCGGCAGCACGTCGGCGTCGAGCCGTTCGAGCGTCCACGTGTCCGCGAACGATCGCAGGATCTGCCGCAGCGGGGGAGCGTAGAAGTTCTCGCTCCCGGCACTGGCGAGGAACCAGATCCCGAACAGCACAACCGGCAGACCCAGCACGTACGCGATCCGCCGCATACCGAACGCCCGGACGACCGACGTCATGGCGCGACCTCCCCGCGCACGGATTGATGCCAGGCCAGCGTCCGGCGTTCGAAGAAGCGGGCGGCCAGGTTGATCGCGACGCCGAGCAGCCCGGTCACCGCGATCAGCGCGTACATGACCGGGACCGCGCCCGAGTTCTGCGCCACCGCGATCAGCTTGCCCAGTCCGGGCGCACCGATGACCAGCTCAGCGGTTACCGCCAAGACCAGGGCCACCGAGGCGCCCAGCCGAATGCCGGTGAAGACGTACGGCAGGGCGGTCGGCCACAGCACGTAGCGCACCCGGGCCCACGTGCCGAACCCGAAGCTCCGCGCCGTCTCGTCGGCGATCGGGTCGACGTCGGCCACCCCGTAGAGCACCTGCACCAGCACCTGCCAGAACGCCGCGTAGACCACGAGCAGCAGCACCGAGCCCAGGTCGGTGCCGTACAGCAGCACCGCGAGCGGGATCAGCGCCACCGACGGGATCGGCCGCAGGAACTCGATCGTGGACGCGGTCGCCGCGCGCAGCACCGGCATCGCCCCGATCACGATCCCCGCGACCACGCCGGCGCTGACCGCGATGACCAGGCCGATCGCCCACCCCGTGAGCGTGTCGCGAACCGCCTGCCAGAATTCCACCGTGGCGAGCTCGTCGGCCAGGGCGGCCGCTATCCGGCTGGTCGGCGGCAGATACGCGTCGTTCACCACGCCGAGCCGCGGCAACGCCTCGAGGAACAGGAGCAACCCGGCCAGCCCGGCGAGGCCGAGCAGAGTCGAGTTGTCCCGAGGTCTCGTTACCGCCGGAGCTGCGCCCGCTATCCCCGTGCAGACACGTCCTATCCCCGTGCAGACACGTCGCATTCGTTTCCTCCGGCAAGCTGTGCGCATTGCGAACGAAGGTTCTCGAGGTGAACGCTAGGATGTGGGCCGTGTCACGTCAACGATCTTTGTCGATACCGTTCTGCGGCGGCCGCACCACGTGCAGTCACTGGAACGCGGCTTCGCGGTCATCCGGACCTCCGTTGCACCGATCTGCCTGGTCAGGATCGTTTCGGCGGCGCCGGCTCGCAACGGGGCAGCAAGATCAGCCGTTGCCAGACAAAGGGCGCCGCGGCGGTGCGTCCACCGTTGCGGCGCCCTGTCCCGGCGGGAGTGGCTGCGTTCAGCTGACCGCGGGCACGCCCACCATGTCGGCGCTGCGGTCCCAGACCCGCGCGATGAGTTCCTCGTCGTTGACCTGCGGGTTGGGGCGCCGGGCGGGCTTCTTCTTCTCGTAGTACTCGCCGGAGTCCCAGTCGATCCCCGGCGTGCCTTCGGCCAGCCAGACCAACTGGTCCGCGCCCTTGTCGGCCGAGATCAGGAACATCCGCCCGACCTTGCTGCCGTAGACGTGCCGCATCGCGCTGGTGGAATCCGAGGCGAAGCTGGTCGCGACGGCTCCGGGGTGGAACGCGGCCGCGGAGATGCCCCGCTCGTGCAGTCCCTTGGTGAACAAGATATTCAGGAGCTTCGAGTCCCCGTACGCCTTGTTCGGCGAGAATTTGCGGTCGTTGTTCAGGTCGTCGACGTCGACGTGACCGAACAGCTTCGAGCCGACGCTGGAGGTCTGGATCACCGTGCCGTTGGCGGCCTTGATGTTGTCCAGCAGCAGGTTGGTGAGCAGGAACGGCGACAGGTGGTTGACCTGCAGCGTCTTCTCGAAACCGTCAACCGTGCGGGCCGGGTCGCCGAAGACCCCGCCGGCGTTGTTGACCAGCACGTCGATCTTCGGATAGGCCGCGCTCAGCTCGCGCGCGAGCCGCCGGACGTCGGCGAAGTTCGTGAAGTCGGCCACGAAGTAGTCGGCGCCCAACTCCTTCGCGGCGGCCTCGGTCTTCGACGGTGATCGGCCGACGAGCACCACGTCGTGGCCGTCCGCCTTGAGCCGGCGAGCAGCGGCCAGACCGATGCCATCGCTGGCGCCGGTGACGACGATGGTCTTGGGCATGGGTGTCTCCTGGGACGAGAATGGATGTCAATACGACGCTATGTCGTCTGAGGGTGGCGGATCTACGCACGAATGTGCGATGCACGTCCGGGCGAAAGATTCATGCGCCTGAGCGACAGTCGCTCGGTGTCATGCCGAACTCCTGGCGGAACGCCGTGGCGAACGCCGCGTGGCTGCGGAAGCCGCACGAGTGCGCGACCTGAGCGATCGAGGAGGGGGCCCAGGTCTTGCCGGCCAACCGGGCGCGCGCCAGGCGCAGTCGTTCCTGCCGGATCAGCTCCCGCGAGGTGGTGTTCGCCTCCTGCAGCACCTGCTGGATGTAGCGGGGGGACCAGCCGAGCGCTCGGGCGATGGACGTGACGTCCAGCTCGTTGTCGGTGGCGTGCCGGCGGATGTAGCGCCGGATGTCGGCCTCCACCGTGTCGCGGTGCACGTGGGGTGCGGCCGTTGCTCCCTCGGCGGCGAGGCAGACCAGGTCGAGCAACTGGTCGCAAGCGAGGTCGAACGCCGTCTCGGAGAGCGCTTCCCGCTCCTCCTGCAGCGTGACGACCAGCTGCCGGATGACGCGGCCCAGACCGCCGGTGCCGGAGAGCAGCTGTGGCTCGTGGCCGGCGGCCGGACTGCGCCGGGTGATGTCCTGCTGCGGCACGATCAGGGCGATCGATCGGAAGCCGGTCTCGTGCGCGAACGTGTATGGCTGGTCGGCGTCGCAGAGCGCCAGCTGCCCGGGCCGGATCTCCGTGCTCGACGGGCCCTGCGCCATCCAGGCGCTGCCGGTCAGGGGCACGAGCAACTCGCAGGCACCGCGGGGGTCGGCCTTGATGTGGCGGGTCTGCCGGTCGACCTCCTGCCCGCTGCCGGTGCAGAGCGCGAGGCCGTAGGTGCGCGACTGCTGCCACTCCAGCCGGGCTGCCCAGGGTGCGGAGGGATCGGACACGCTGATCCGGCTGGCACCGTGAAGACCCGTGAAGGTCTCGTCCCAGACGCGGATGGACGGGATGGTGGTGGCCGGGTTCCAGGAGTACACGTTCCAGACTACCGCCCTGCGTTCGCGGTCAAGGAACGTGCGCGTACGCGAAAGACGGGGGCGCCGCCGGGCGCGACGATCAAAAGATGGCCATTCGAACGCAGGTGCCGACCGTGCGCGGCCCCGTTGACGTGAACGACCTGGGCATTGTCCTGATGCACGAGCACGTCTTCGTGCTGAGCGAGGAGATCCGGCGGAGTCTCCCGGAGACCTGGGACGAGCAGGAGCGGATCGACGACGCGGTGTTCCGGCTGAAGGCCCTGGCCGCCGCCGGGGTCACGACCATCGTCGACCCCACCGTCATCGGACTGGGCCGGGACCTGGCCCGCGTGGCTCTGGTCAACGACCAGGTCGACCTGAACATCCTGGTGGCGACGGGTCTCTACACGGTATCCGACATTCCGGACTACTACCGCTACCACGGCCCAGGGACGATCCTGGGCGGTCCCGAGCAGATGACCGAACTGTTCGTCCGGGAACTGACCGTCGGCGTGGCCGACACCGGCATCCGGGCCGCGTTCCTCAAGTGCGCCGTCGAGCAGGAGTTCACGCCGGGCGTCGAGCGGGTGATGCGGGCCGTGGCCCAGGCGCACGTCCGCACCGGCGCCCCGATCACGGTCCACACGAATCCCGGTGCCCGCACCGGTCTGATCACCCAGGAGGTCCTGCGCAGTGAGGGCGTGGACCTCGGTGCGGTGGTCATCGGGCACAGCGGCGACACCGCCGACCTGGACTACCTGCGCGAGCTGATCGACAACGGGTCGTACCTCGGCATGGATCGTTTCGGCCTGGACATCCTGCTCCCCAACGACCAGCGGGTGGCGACCATCGCCGCGCTGGCCGCGGAGGGCTTCGCCGATCGGATGGTCCTGTCCCAGGACGCGTCGTGCCACATCGACTGGTTCCCGGCGGGCGTCCGCGAGCAGATCGCCCCGAACTGGCACCACACCTTCGTGATCGAGGAAGTCGTCCCCGCCCTGCGTGCGGCCGGCGTCACCGAGAAGCAGATCACCACCATGCTGGTCGACAACCCCCGCCGGTACTTCAGCGCCGAGAAGTAGCGGTCAGAACCCGATCGGCAGTCCGGCGTAGTTCTCGGCGAGCGAGCAGGCGGCGGCCTCGGACGACGTCACGTACCGCAGCTGCGAGAGCTGCAGCCGCTTGTCGAACTCGTCGCCGTGGGCGTGCAGCATCGTCGTCATCCACCAGGAGAAGTGGGTGCACCGCCAGACCCGCCGCAGCGCGTCGTCGGAGTAGCTGTCGGCACGCCGCGGGTCGTTCTCGAGCACTGCCGAGACGAGCGCCCGGCTCAGCAGGGCCACGTCGGCGATCGCCAGGTTCAGTCCCTTGGCGCCGGTCGGCGGGACGATGTGCGCGGCGTCCCCGGCCAGGAAGAGCCGCCCGTGCCGCATCGGCGTCCGCACGTGGCTGCGCATCGGCAGCACGCTCTTGTCGGTGATCGGCCCGGGCGTCAGCTGCCACCCGTCCACCCCGTGCCCGAGCCGCGTCGCCAGCTCGTCCCAGATCCGGTCGTCGGACCAGTCGGCCGGCTCGGTCCCGTTCGGCACCTGCAGGTAGAGGCGGCTCACCGTCTCGGAGCGCATCGAGTGCAGCGCGAACCCGTCCGGGTGCCACGCATAGATCAACTCATCGGTCGAGGGCGCGACTTCGGCCAAGATCCCGAGCCAGGAGTACGGATACCGGCGCTCGAACTGGTCGGTGGGCACGGCGGCCCCGCGCGAAGGCCCGAACGATCCGTCACACCCCGCGATGACGTCCGCGTCGAGTCGCCGTGCCGCTCCCGTCGAGTCCACAAAGGTCACGAACGGCCGGTCGGTGGTGACCTCGTGCAGCGCGACGTCACGAACCTCGTAGTGCACCTGCGCCGTCCCCGCGGCGACGAGATCCTTCTGCACCTCGGTCTGGCCGTAGACCCAGACACCGTGCCCGGCCAGGTCGACGAAGTCGAGGTGGTGCCGCTCGCCGGGCAGCTGCAGGTAGATGCCGCGGTGCTCGTGCCCCTCGGCCCGCAGCCGCCCACCCAGCCCGACCGACTCGAGCAGTTCGACGCTCGAGCTCTCCAGGATCCCGGCCCGGACGCGCGCGGCCACATAGTCCTGCGAGCGGGTCTCGACCACCACCGCGTCGACGCCGTCGCGGTGCAGCAGGTGGGCGAGGAGCAGGCCGGCCGGGCCGGCGCCGATGATGGCGACCTGGGTACGCATGCGGTTCAGCCAACGGCAGCGGATGCCGCCCGGCAAGGCCCTATTTCCAGTCAGCGGAAACCAGTGTACGGCTGATCCCTCGGGCCGCGACTTGCAGCGCGGCCACCAAACGGGCCTGTTCTCGTCGCAGGTCAGGGACGACCATGCCCAGCGCGGCGACGACGTCGTCCCCGGCACCACGGACGGGCACGGCGACCGAGCAGGCGCCCAG
>DASRYP010000959.1:0-4219 GCA_035687165.1 Actinoplanes sp.
CCCAGCCGAACAGCATGCCGGTGGTCTCGTCGACCCGCTCGGGGGTGAGGTGGGCCCAGGCCTGCACCGAGACCGGCGCCCCCATGATCAGGTGGGCGAAGTTGATCGGGTAGACGCCCAGGTCGAGCAGGGCGCCGCCGCCCAGTTTCGGGTTTCGCAGGCGGTGCTCGGCATCGAACGGGCCCTGCACTCCGAAGTCGGCGTGGATCGCGCTGACCCAGCCGATCGCGCCCCCCTCGACCAGCTCGGCGATCTTGCGGATGGCCGGGTTGAGGCGCATCCACATCGCCTCCATGAGGAAGACGCCCTTGTCGCGGGCGGCGGCCACGAGCTGCGCGGCGGACGGCAGGTCGAGCGTGATCGGCTTCTCGACCAGCACGGACTTGCCGGCCTCGATGCAGAGCAGCGCCGCCTCGGCGTGGAAGGCGTGCGGCGTGGCGATGTAGACGACGTCGATGTCGGGGTCGGCGGCCAGGTCGGCATACGAACCGTGGGCGCGGGCGAAGCCGAACCGCTCGGCGAACGCGACGGCGGTCTCCTGGTTGCGGGAGCCGACGGCGGCGAGCTCGGCGCCGGGCACGAGCGGTAGGTCGGCGGCGAACTTGGCGGCAATTCCGCCGAGGCCGAGGATTCCCCAGCGAACCTTCTGTTCGGTCATGATCGCTACGGTATCGCCCCGACGCGGGAGCGGCGGCGCGCTGCCGGGGGTAGGCCCAGGTGGGACGATCGTGAAGTGACGGATTCGACTCCCCTGCAACTTCCACCGGCGCTGGTCAAGCGGGCCCGCGAGTTCGACGGCATTCCGGCCCCGGTGCGTGACGCGGCCACCGTCGTGCTTCTGCGCCCCTCGGCCGAGACCTTCGAGCTGTACGTGTTGAAGCGCGCGACCACGATGGCCTTCGGCGGGCTGTACGCGTTCCCGGGCGGCGGCGTCGACCCGGACGACCGCCCCGAGACGATCCGCCAGGACTGGCCGGAACGCCTGGGCGTGCCCGAAGAACGCGCCCACGCGGTCGTTGGCGCGGCCGTGCGGGAACTGTTCGAGGAGACCGGCGTGCTGCTCGCCGGCCGGATCACGGAACCTGACCGTACGGTCTGTGCCGGCGAGAGAAGCGGCGTGATCAGCGACCTCGGTTCGGCTTCGTGGGAATCCGACCGCACCGCGGTGGCCGCCCGTGAGTTGACCTTGAGCGAACTGCTCCACAAACGCGGCCTGTGCCTGCGCGACGATCTGCTTTTCCCGTGGGCTCGGTGGATCACCCCGGAGTTCGAGCCCAAGCGTTACGACACGTGGTTCTTCGTCTCTCTCCTGCCGCTGGGGCAGACGGCCCGCGACGTTTCCGGGGAGAGTGAGGGCACCACCTGGACCGGCCCGGCAGCCGCGTACGACCTCGCCATGCTCCCACCGACGCGCAAGACCGTGGACTCATTACTGGCGTACCAAAAAATAGAGCAAGTCGTCGGGGCCTCGAGCCGCCGGAACGCCGCCACCCCGGTCATGCCTCGCGTCGAACTGACCGACGATGGCGGCGCCCTGCTTCACCTCGAGTGAGGAGCAGGACGCCGCGGGAAAGCACCGAATACTGAGCAGATCAGCCGAACCGTCCGGTGATGTAGTCCTCGGTCTTCTTCTCGGTCGGATTGCTGAAGATCTTCTGCGTGTCGTCGTACTCGATCAGGCGGCCGGGGTCGCCCGTCTTGTCGATCGAGAAGAAGCCGGTCTTGTCGCTGACCCGGGCGGCCTGCTGCATGTTGTGCGTGACGATGATGATCGTGAAGCGGTCCTTCAGCTTGAACATCAGGTCCTCGATCGCCAGCGTCGAGATCGGGTCGAGCGCCGAGCAGGGCTCGTCCATGAGCACGACCTGCGGCTCGACCGCGATGGTACGGGCGATGCAGAGACGCTGCTGCTGGCCGCCGGAGAGGCCCGCGCCGGGACGGCCGAGGCGATCCTTGACCTCGTTCCACAGGTTGGCGGCCTTGAGTGACTGCTCCGCGGCGTCGTCGAGGACCGACTTCTTCTTGACGCCGTTGAGCTTGAGGCCGGCGACCGCGTTCTCGTAGATCGACATGGTCGGGAACGGGTTGGGCCGCTGGAAGACCATGCCGATCAGGCGACGGACCGCGGTGACGTCCACGTCCGGGTCGTAGATGTTCTGATCGTCGATGGTGAGCGAGCCCTCGATGCGGGCATTCGGCAGCACCTCGTGCATGCGGTTGATCGACCGCAGGAAGGTGGACTTGCCGCAACCCGACGGCCCGATGAGGGCGGTGATCGTCTTCGGCTCGACGGTCATCGAGACGCTGTCGATCGCCTTGAACGAGCCGTAGTAGGAGGAGACGTTGCTCGCCTCGATGCGCTTGGCCATGATTACCTCTTACTTGGACAGACTGGTGCGGCGGGCGAGCAACTTTGCGGCGATCGTCAGGACCAGCACGATCGCGACCAGGGTGAGCGCGGCCGTCCAGGCGCGCGCCGGTGCGTAGCGGGAGGCGTCGCCGGCCTGCTGGTACACGAAGAGCGACAGCGACTGCTGACCCCCGGCGAACGGGTCGAAGTTGATCGACGCGGCGCCGCCCGCGACCAGCAGCACCGGAGCCGTCTCGCCGGCCGCGCGGGCGACGGCGAGCATGACACCGGTGACGATGCCGGGCAGGGCGGTGGGGAGGACGACCTTGAGGATCGTCTTCCACTGCGGGACGCCGAGGGCGTAGGCACCCTCGCGCAGCGGCCCGGGCACCAGGCGCAGCATCTCCTCGGTGGAGCGGACGATCGTCGGCAGCATCAGCACGGTCAGCGCCAGCGAGGCGGCGAAGCCGGAGAACCGCGGCGTCCCGTTGTTGAACCACGGGCTGACGATCAGCACCCAGAAGGAGAGGATGAAGAGGCCGGCCACGATCGACGGGATGCCGGTCATGACGTCGACGAAGAAGCGCACGGTTGTGGCGAACTTGCCGCGGCCGTACTCGACCAGGTAGATCGCGCCGAGCACGCCGAGCGGCACGGCGATCAGGGTGGCGATGCCGACCTGCTCCAGGGTGCCGATGATCGCGTGGTAGGCGCCACCGTCCGGGTCCCGGGCGCCGATGTTGTTCATCGACGAGCCGAAGAAGTCGCCGTCCAGGCGGGACGCGCCCTTGGAGACCAGGGTCCACACCACCGAGGCGAGCGGCAGGATCGCCAGCACGCAGGCGGCGTAGATCAGCGTCTTCCACATGCGGTCGCGGGCGGCCCGCCGGCCCTCGATGCGGCCCGCGACGATCTGCAGACCGACCAGGTAGAACACGACGCCCAGGGCCACCACGAGCACCCAGTTGCCGATGCTCGCGCCGAACACGACCGCGGCCGCGACGGCCAGCGCGGCCAGCGCGATGCCGAGGTTGACCAGCAGCGGCATGTGCTTGGTACGAATGTTGTCCGGCGTCATCACGACACCGGCGGACTCACGTTCCAGAAGGCTCATGCCGCACTGTCCCTGAACTCGCGCCGACGATAGATGATCGCTCTGGCCGCCATGTTGACCACGAGGGTGATCGCGAAGAGGACGAGACCCGAGGCGATCAGAGCGCCGCGGCCGGTCGCGTTCGCCTCGCCGAAGGAGTTGGCGATGTTGGCGGCGATCGAGTTGCCGCCGTTCTCGATGATGTTGAACGAGATGGTGAAGACGACGCCGAGGGTCAGTGCCAGCGCGATCGTCTCACCGAGAGCGCGGCCGAGGCCGAGCATCACCGCGGCGACCACCCCCGGCTTGCCGTAAGGCAGAACCGCGGTGCGGATCATCTCCCACTTGGTGGCGCCGAGAGCGAGAGCGGCTTCCTCGTTCATGCCCGGGGTCTGCTGGAACACCTCACGGGAGAGCGAGGTGACGATCGGCAGCACCATGATCGCGAGGACCAGGCTGCCGAGCAGGATCGAGCGGCCGAACGGGCCGTCGCCGCCGAAGAGCGGGATCCAGTTGAAGTATTCGTTGAGCCACGCGGAGAAGTTGCGGACCGGCTCCATCAGGACGTCCCGGCCCCAGAGGCCGAAGACGACGCTGGGCACGGCGGCCAGCAGGTCGATGATGAACCCGAGCGGCGTGGCCAGCCGCTTGGGCGCGTAGTGCGAGAGGAACAGCGCGATGCCGAGAGCGATCGGCACGGCCACGATCAAGGCGATGACCGAGGTCAGTACGGTGCCGAAGGCCAGCGCCGCGATGCCGAACTTCGGCGAGGTCTC